>NZ_CAKJTR010000040.1:22888-36327 GCF_917627355.1 Protofrankia sp. Cj3
CGATGGCCAGTTCGCCCGAGCCCGCGGCGAAGGTCAGGCTGGTGATGCTGCCGGCGCTGCGCAGATCTGGCGCGGCGGCCGCCACCAGGGCCAGCAGGTCGGCCTCTCCGCTGACGTGGGCGGAGGCCACCGCGGCCTTCATCGAGACCTTGGCCGTTGATTTCGACCGCCGGATGGCCGTGAGCGCGCCGCTGACCGCCTCGAGCTGGCGAGGGTCGCCGTTGTCGGCGAACTTGCGCAGCTCGCCGGCTTCCGGCCAGCGGGCGCGGTGCACCGAACCCGGTTTCCACCAGGACCAGACCTCTTCGGTGACGAACGGGAGGAAGGGCGCGAACAGCGACAGGACCGTGGACAGCGCGATAGCGAGCGTGGCTCGGGCGGAGGCCGAGCCCGCTACGCCGAACGCCCCATACGCACGTCCTTTGACGAGCTCGACGTAGTCGTCGCAGAACCGCCAGAAGAACGATTCAGTCAGTTCCAGGGCGCGGGTGTAGTCGTAGCCGTCCAATGCGGTAGAGGCCGCGTCGACGACATCCGCGAGCGTCGCCAGCAGCGCTCGGTCGAGTGATTCGCTGATCGCGCCCGGGTCCTCGACCACACCGAGCCCCAGGGTGAACCGACTCGCGTTGAGCAGCTTGATGGCGAGGCGTCGCCCGATTTTCATTTGCCCGACATCAAAGGCGGTATCAGTACCCGGACGCCCGGATGCCGCCCAGTATCGCACCGCGTCCGAACCGTGCTGTTCGAGCAGGTCCAGCGGCGTGACGACGTTTCCCTTGGATTTCGACATCTTCTTGCGGTCCGGGTCGAGAATCCAGCCGGAGATGGCCGCGTTCGTCCAGGGCAGTGTGCCGAACTCGGTATGGCTGCGCAGCACCGTCGAAAACAGCCAAGTGCGGATGATCTCATGCGCCTGCGGTCGCAGATCCATCGGGAACACCCGCGCGAACAGGTCGTCGTCGCTGCCCCAGCCGGCGGCGATCTGCGGGGTGAGCGACGAGGTGGCCCAGGTGTCCATCACATCCGGGTCAGCGGCGAAACCACCGGGAACCCCGCGTTGGGCCTCGGTGAAGCCAGGTGGTGTGTCGCTGGACGGGTCGACCGGAAGTGTGGCCTCGTCGGGCACGATCGGCTGGTCGTGCCGGGGCAGGCCGTCGGAGCCCAGCGGGTACCAGACCGGGAACGGCACGCCGAAGAAGCGCTGCCGGCTGATCAGCCAGTCCCCGGTGAGCCCATCCACCCAGTTCTCGTAGCGGACGCGCATATGCGCGGGATGCCAGCGCAGCTCGGCGCCGCGGGCCCGCAGCGCCGCCCGCAGGGTCTCGTCCCGTCCACCGTTGCGGATGTACCACTGGCGGGTTGTGACGATTTCCAGCGGGCGGTCGCCCTTTTCGTAGAACTTCACCGGATGGGTGATCGGGCGCGGTTCTCCCAGCAGCGCTCCGCTGGCCCGCAGGAGCGCGACGGTCTGCTCGCGCGCGCTGTTGGCGGTACGTCCGGCCAGCGTGGCATAGTGTGCCCGGCCCGTCTCCGACACGATCGCCTCGGGTGGGTCGGCGAGCAGCCGGCCGTCCCGGCCGATCACCGCTCGGGCGGGCAGCTGAAGCTCCCGCCACCAGGTGACGTCCGTCAGGTCGCCGAAGGTGCAGATCATCGCGATGCCGGACCCCTTCTCGGGGTCGGCGAGCCGGTGCGCGAGCACCGGCACCTCGACATCGAACAGGGGAGTGCGCACCGACGAGCCGAACAGCGGCTGGTACCGCTCGTCGTCCGGATGCGCGACCAGGGCGACACACGCGGCCAGCAGCTCCGGCCGGGTGGTTTCGATGAGCACTGCCGGGCCGCCGGCCGCGGCGCCCTGGCCACCCGCGCGGGCGAACACGAGCGTGTGGTAAGCGCCTGGGCGGTCACGGTCCTCCAGCTCCGCCTGGGCGACCGCTGTCCGGAAGGTCACGTCCCACAGCGTCGGCGCCTGCGCGAGATAGGCCTCGCCGCGAGCGAGGTTGCGCAGGAAGGCCCGCTGGGCGACGGCGCGGGAGCGGGTGTCGATCGTCGCGTAGGTCATCGACCAGTCCACTGACAGGCCGAGCCGCCGCCACAGCTCCTCGTAGACCTTCTCGTCCTCGATCGTCAGCCGCTCACACAGCTCCACGAAGTTGCGACGGCTGACCGGGACCTGCTCCTTGCCGGGCTTGTCCGGCGGGGTGTAGCCCGGGTCGTAGGGCAGCGACGGGTCACAGCGGATGCCGAAGTGGTTCTGTACCCGGCGTTCGGTCGGCAGACCGTTGTCGTCGAATCCCATCGGGTAGAAGACCTCACGGCCGCGCATCCGCTGGTACCGGGCGATGATGTCGGTGTGCGTGTAGGAGAAGACATGACCTACGTGCAGCGACCCGGAGACGGTCGGTGGTGGCGTGTCGATCGCGAAGACCCGCGCCCGGTCGGCGGTCCGGTCGAAGCGATAGGTCGCCTGCTCGTGCCATGCGGCCGACCAGCGTTGCTCGATGCCGTCGAGGGACGGCCGGTCCGGGACGGCCTGCCGCCGTTGCGCCGGATCTTCCCGCTGGCCCGGATCCAGTTGGTTTCTGCCTTCTTCTGTCACCACAGGTAACGATCCTACGGGCCGGGGACGGCGGGACTCGCGGTGCCCGCAAGCCGCGGTTTTTTGCCGTCCTGGTGGGCACCGTCCCGGCTGGTACCGGTGGGTTGGCAGGATGAAGCCCGTGCCTGAGACCACGCGCTATGCCGGCGATCCGATGCCTTCGACGGGGGCTTCCGCATCGATGCCTGATGACGTGACGCCCGGCGGCCCGCGACCGCTGGAGCTGCTGGAGCTCGCGCTCGCCGTCGCCCAGGAGGCCGGTGACCTCCTGCTGCGGGGACGAGCGGGCACGGTGGCGGCCGAGTCGACCAAGTCCTCCCCCACGGACGTCGTCACCGCGCTCGACCGGGCATCCGAGGAGCTGGTCGGGCGCAGGCTGCGCGAGGCGCGCCCCGGCGACGGCCTCCTCGGTGAGGAAGGCGCCGACGACGTCGGCACCAGCGGCGTGCGCTGGATCGTCGACCCGCTGGACGGCACGGTGAACTTCCTCTACAGCCTGCCGAACTGGGCGGTGTCGATCGCGGCTGAGATCGACGGGACGGTGGTGGCCGGGGTCGTGCACGCTCCGGCCATGGGCGTCACCTACACGGCGGCGCTCGGCGAAGGCTCGGCCCGTAACGGAGCCGCCCTCACGGGCTCGACCGTCACCGACCTGTCCCACGCGCTGGTGGCGACCGGGTTCGGTTACACGGTCGAGCGACGGGCCAGCCAGGTCACGGTGCTGACCCGGGTCCTGCCGCGGGTACGGGACATCCGGCGGATGGGCGCGGCCTCACTCGACCTCGGCGCGGCCGCGGCCGGTCTCGTGGACGCCTACTACGAGCGCGGCCTGCATCCCTGGGATCATGCGGCCGGGGGGCTGATCGCCACCGAGGCCGGTCTGCGCGTCGGTGGTCTGCACGGCCGGCCGGTGTCGAACGACCTCACCATCGCGGCCCCACCGGCGCTGTTCGATGCGCTGCACGACCTGCTCGCCGCGGACCCGCCCGCCGACGGCGACTAACCTGTCCGTCCACTCGCGCGGCCTGGGCCGGCCTGGGCCGGCCGGCTCAGCCCAGTCAGTCGATGCGGCGGAGCTCCTCGCGGTACCGCTTGCCGTTCGCGGTGTACATCGCGGCCCCGGCCGCGAAGGCGTTCTCCGGCACCGCGTCCGGGCGGATCTTCGCTGGTACGCCGATGGCCAGTGCCCGGGGCGGTACCCGCACGTTGTTACCGACAAGCGCCTGCGCGCCGACCAGTGCGCCGGCGCCGACCACCGCCTCGTGCAGGACGATCGAGCCGGAGCCGACCAGGGACCCGTTCTCGATGACGCAGCCCTCCAGATGCGCGATGTGCCCGATGACGCAGTCGTCGCCGATGATCGTGGGCAGCGTGGCGGTCGAGTGCACGACGGTGCCGTCCTGTACCGAGGTCCGGGCGCCGATACGGATCTCCCCGTAGTCGGCGCGCAGCACCGCGCCCGGCCAGATGGTCGACTCGGGGCCGATGGTCACCTTGCCGATCACGGTTGCCGCCGGGTGGACGTAGGCGGAGGGATCGATTTCGGGCACCCGGTCACCGAGCGCGTAGACAGCCACCGACATCTCCTTCTCGGGCACGTGGCCGGCCGGTCGCCATGGTCAGCTCATCATCATGGTCGGCCCACCATGGGCGTGTTACCGCGGACACGGCCGCCGCTGGGGAGCATCCCCACCTCATCGTGCCCTACGGAGCCGGCCGCCGCCCGCGCCGCCGGACACATGTGCGCGGGTCGTTCTGGTCATCCAGCGCTGTTACTCTCGGCGTCCGTCTTGGCTCGCTGCCCGTGCAGCATGCGTGTGAGCGCCCGGTAGCGCCGCATCGCTGACGGTTTTCGGAAGAACGAGATCGGGTTGACCGGCGAGGCGATCTGCCGCACGGTCATCGCCTTCGGCCAGGCGAACTCGCGCAGGCCATCCGCGCCCTGTACCCGCCCGAACCCGGAGTGCCCGACGCCGCCGAACGGCAGGCCGGCGACCGCGGTGAAGACCATGACATTGTTGACCGAGACCATGCCCACCCGCAGCCGGTCGGCGATCTCCCGCCCGCGGCGGCGGGAGAACACCGACGCGCCAAGCCCGAAGACGCTGCTGTTGGCCCTGGCCACGGCCTCGTCGAGGTCACGCACCCGGGTCACCACCAGGGTCGGCCCGAAGGTCTCCTCGGTCATCGCCAGGGCGTCGTCTGGCACGTCGACCAGCACGATCGGATCGACGAACGGTGGGCGGACCGATTCGGGGCCGCCTACCACGGCACGCCCGCCTCGCGCCAGCGCGTCGCGAAGGTGGCGCTGGATGAGCTCGATCTGGCTGTCGAGGACCATCGGGCCGTACCCGGACGGTTTCCCGGCGCCAGCCGTGATTTTCTTCGCCTGGATGATCAGCTTTGCGAGGAAGGCATCGTAGGCACCGTCGGTCACGAAGATCCGTTCAGTGGCGATGCAGGTCTGGCCGGAGTTGCCGATCCCGAGCCACAGCGCGCCGTCGACGGCCGCGTCGAGATCGGCGTCGTCCGCGACGATCATCGCGTCCTTGCCGCCCAGTTCCAGCACGACCGGGGTGAGCGTCTTCGCGCACTGGGCCATCACGGCCCGGCCGGTGGCCGGGGCACCGACGAACGAGAGTTTGTCCACGCCGGCCGAGCACAGTGCGGCGCCGGTGGGCGAGCGGCCGGTGACCATACGGAGTACCGGATGCTCGCCGACCACGGCGGCGAACTTCTCCACGACGAACCGTCCGACCGCGGGTGTCAGCTCACTGGGTTTGTAGACGACACAGTTGCCGGCGGCGAGTGCCGACACGATGGCCCCGCCCGGGGTGTAGACGGGCCAGTTCCAGGTCCCGATGACGCCGACGACCCCGTAGGGCTGGTAGGTCACGGAGGCGGCCTGGTTCGCGGTGAGCAGGCCACGCGGCACCCGGCGCGTGCCCAGGACGCGCCCGGCATGGGCAGCCGTCCAGGCGAGGATGTCAAGATGAGTACCGATCTCCAGGACGGCCTCGTCGACGGTTTTGCCGTTCTCCCGGTGGACCAGGTCCGCGAGCTCGTCAAGGGAGTCGTAGAGCGCTCTCTTCCAGGCCAGCAGGCGCGTGCGGCGACCGTCGAAGCCGAGGCCGGACCACCATTGGGTGGCGGTGCGCGTGTGTTCGACCACGGCGCGCACCTCGTCGGCGCTGTGCGCCGGGAACGTCGCGATTGTCGCGCCGGTAACCGGGCTGATCGAGTCAAAGGCCTCCACCGCCACCATGACGGCCGGTTCTGGGTCAGTCGCCATCGTGCATGCCCGGTGGCAGCGATCCAGTCGTCTTCACCCACCAGCGGGCGGCCACCCGTTCGGCGGTGAGCCGCCCGAGGCCGATCGCCACCCCGGACAGCACCGCCCAGCCGATCGCGTCCGCCCAGGCCGTCTCGGGATGCGCCGGACTGGCCGGCGGGTCGGCTTTGCGGATTTTCCGGTACGCCACGGTGGCGGTCCTGCTCGCCGCCGAGCCGGCCGCGGCACCTGCCGCGCCTCCCACGATCTTCCAG
Source organism: Protofrankia sp. Cj3 (assembly GCF_917627355.1). Lineage (NCBI taxonomy): Bacteria > Bacillati > Actinomycetota > Actinomycetes > Frankiales > Frankiaceae > Protofrankia > Protofrankia sp. Cj3. Next base: position 29,037 of record NZ_CAKJTR010000040.1, read on the forward strand.
CCAATCTTCGATACCGACCGTGCCACTATCGCACCTCCGTCATCTGTGGACCGCGGCCCGCGGGGGAGCGAGATCCGCGGTTCAGCGCGTGACCGGGACATTGATCGCCATAGCCAGTTCGTCGGGATGTCTGCTGGACAGCACCCATGCGCCGGTCGCGGTGTCGACTCGGACGCCCGTCCGTATCCATGGCCTGGTCAGGGCAAACATCCCCGGAGCAAGCACGGTGCGGATGTCGGTGCAGGCGACGGAGCCGTGGACGGCGTCTCTGCTGATCGTCCTGCCGGCCGCGCGCACCGACGTGTCGGTCACGGCCAACCGGGGCCGCCCGAGCAGCCACAGCGCCGCCGCCAGCGCGGCGAACATGGCGCCGTAGGCCATCAGCCGAGCCAGCGCGGAGTCCGCGTAGACGGTGAAGTAACTGCCGAAGGCGCCCGCGCAGACAGCGGCCCAGACGTACCAGAGCCGAGGTACCGCCAGCCGTTCCTCGTAACGCATGTCGGTCAGTATCCACTGTGTCAGGAGCCGCCCGCGCCCGTCAGTAACTGATCTTTCGCTGGTGGCTGGCCCCCATCGGGGCGGGCGCCGGTGTGGGCGCGGGTGAGGGCGCCGGTGAGGGGCCAGCCGGCACACCTTAGTCTTCGGCGTGTTCCCCCGGGTACCGTTGACTGTGCCGGTTACCGGTCTCGGCTCGTATTCGCGAGGAGCGATCGGAGACTCATGACCGCCACGAACGATCTCACCGCGCAGCCGGCCAGCCCTGGATCGCGTCGGCTGGGAGTGCTGGTGCGGCGGCTCGATCCGGATCTTCCGCTGCCCGCCTACGCGCATGCCGGCGATGCCGGCGCGGACCTCGTGGCGGCCCGCGACGTCACCCTCGCCCCCGGCGAACGTGCCATGGTTGGAACGGGGATCGCCATCGCGCTGCCCGAGGGCTACGCGGCGTTCGTGCATCCGCGCAGCGGACTCGCCGCTCGCCATGGCGTGTCCATCGTGAATGCGCCAGGTACTGTCGACGCCGGTTACCGTGGTGAGATCAAGGTTCTGCTTGTCAACACCGACCTGCGCGCATCGGTCCACCTGCGGCGTGGCGACCGGATCGCGCAGCTTGTCGTCCAGCGGGTGGAGCATGCGGCGTTTCGTGAGGTCGCCGAACTGCCCGGGACGGCGAGGGGCACCGGCGGGTTCGGATCGACCGGTGGGTTCGCGACGACCGGTGACCTTAGCTGACCGGGGCCGGCGAAGTGCTTACCCATGCCTGCCCGACGTCCGCCCCGCGCCCGCACCATATCCGCCATCGTTGCCGGCCAGCACGCGCAAGGAGCTCATCGTGATAACAGGAAGTGGTTGAAATGTTCCGGCGCGGTCGTAGACGCGGTGGTCGAGGTGTCTTGGGCACACCGGAACACCATGGCCGGGATGAGGCCCTCGACGTCGAGGAGGAGGGCACCGCGGGTGCCCCGGACGGTCCGTATGACGCCGACAACGCTCCGGACGATCGTGTTCGGCGTCTCGATCTGGGATCCCTGCGTATCCCCATGGTCGACGGGATCCAGGTGCAGTTCCAGGTCGATCAGACATCTGGCCAGCTGCTGACGGTGACCCTCACGGACGGCCAGAGCGCGATGGAGCTGGCGGCCTTCGCCGCGCCGAAAAGCACCGGTCTGTGGAACGACGTGCGCGCCGAGATCGCCGGCTCCCTGGGCGCGGGACCGGGCGCGGCCGAGGAGGGCAGCGGACCGTATGGGAAGGAGCTGCGGCTCCAGCTGCCGACCGGCGCGGCCGATGAGTTCATGCCCGGCAGGATGATGGGGATCGACGGTCCGCGCTGGTTCCTGCGGATCGTCCTCACCGGCTACGGCGCGCTCGATCCACAGGCCGCGCCGTTGCTGACCGAAGCGTTGCGCCAGCTCGTGGTGGTGCGTGGTGACCAGGCGATGCCCCTGCGCGATCCGCTGCCGCTGAAGCTGCCGAAAGAGGTCACCGACCCGCACGCTTCGCCCGACCCCGCGGAGGAGGTGGCGGCGGGCCCGTACGACACCACACCCGCGGCCGTGCGGACGGCGGCCCGGATGCCTGCCCCCGGCGTGCGGATAGCGGAGGTCGGCTAAGAGCGACCGGCAATAGGGGACGCGGCGTCGCGGGGGGCTGGGGCACGCACCTCGCCGCATCGCTCCCCGTCCATCGCTCCCCGTCCATCGCTGCGCGATGCACGGGTACCCCGGCTCGTCGGTCGACGCCCAACACACAGCCGGGTCGACGCGCCTGATGTCGACGCGCCTGACGCAGGGCCCGCCGGAGCCGGCGATGCGCAGACTGCCGCCGGCAGCCATCAGCGCGGGTGCGCCATCGCTCACCAGCCCGCCGTAGCTGACGCCCGCACGGAGAGCTGGTGGCTGCACGCCGCTGGTATCGCTGTCTTTCGGCGATGACGTGTCGCGCGACGAGTGGCCGAGGCATGCGTGAGCATCGAGGCACGCGTGAGCACAGCCGGCCGGGGCCCTGGGACGGACATCGTGCACAGCTGGAGCTGGGGCCTCGGGGCGGGCACACTGGGGCGCGTCGGTTCGTTACCCCGATGTTGCCTGTGTTGCGTGCCCCAGCCCCGCGACGCCGTGTCCTCTATTGCCGGGCGCTCTTAACCCAGTTCCGTGCATGCTCGAGATTCAACCGGAGGAGCCGTGGGAGACCGAGGCGGTTGGTGGGGGCGGGTCGTCCACCGGCTGAACGCGGATGATCAGGTGCTGGAAGCGGAGGACCTACAGCGGACGGTCGAGGCGGCCGGGGCCATCCCCATGGGTGAGTGTCACGAGCGTCAGGAGGTGTGCGTCGTCGGTTCGATCCGTTCGGTTACCGTTCGGAGTCATGCTGGAGCGCAGAGCCTTGAGGCGGACATCTACGACGGCACCGGTACCGTCACCCTGGTGTTTCTTGGCCGGAAGCACATACCGGGGATTCAGACAGGACGCACGGTGAAAGCAGCTGGGATGGTCATGAATCAGGACAGCCGTACCACCATCTTCAACCCGCGATACGAGCTGCTGCCCGCGTCGTCCGCGAGCGCGTGAGCCTCCCGACCGGCGACCAGCAGGTCGCGCCGGCCACCGGGCAGCGGCCCCCGATGTCCTTCGCCGAGGCCATGGGCGGCCCACGCGGGATGGTCGACAGCGCGATCCCCACGGTCGCTTTTGTCGCGGTCAACGCCGGGGCCGGGCTGACCGCGGGCATCGTGTTCGCCGTGGCGACGGCGGCGGCCCTCGTCGCGCTGCGGGTCGTCCGCCGCGAACCCGCGCGCCAGGCGTTCTCCGGTCTGTTCGCGGTGGGGCTCGCCGCGTTCGTCGCGTCCCGCACGCACAGCGCCGAGGGCTACTTCCTGCCCAGTATCGTGAAGAACGCCGTTTTCGCCGGAGCCGGCCTGCTGTCTCTGCTGGCGCGCAGGCCGCTCGCGGGTTTCGTGCTGGCCGCGATGGATGCCCGGTATGCCGACTGGCGTCAGCACAGCCACCTGCGCCGGGCCGCCATCCGGGCGACGCTGGTGTGGATCGTTGTTTTCGGTCTCCGGTTCGTCATCCAGGGTGTGCTCTACCTGGCCGGTCAGACAGGGTGGCTGGCCGCGGCCAACATCGCCCTGGGGCTTCCGCTGTTCGGCGTCGCGATCATAACGACCTTCGCCATCGTGCGGCGGCTCGCGCCGAGTCAGGCTGCCGTGGACGAGCGTGGCGTGGACGAGCGTGGCGGTCCCGCTGGCCTTCCGGTCACCGCGCCGGTGGTGGTGAGTCCACCGGCGTCCCACCCAGAGCCTGGCTGAGGGCCTCCTCGACGTCTCCGCCGGCTGTCACCACGGCGAGCACCTCATCGCCTTCTTCCAGCGTGGCGTCGGGGGAGGGCAGGACGACCCGCCCATCGCGCAGGATCGCCACCAGCGCCGCGTCAGCGGGCAGCACGACCTGCGCGATGGGCCTCCCGATCACCGGCGAGTCCTCGGCCAGGGTCAGCTCCACCAGCGACGCGTTGCCCTGCATGAAGCGCATCAGGCGGACGAGGTCGCCGACGCTCACCGCCTCCTCGACCAGGGCGGTCAGCAGCCGTGGGGTGGACACGGCCACGTCCACGCCCCACGCCTCGGTGAACAGCCACTCGTTGTTCGGATGGTTGACGCGTGCCACCACCCGCGGCACCCCGAACTCGGTCTTCGCCAGCAGCGACACGACCAGGTTGACCTTGTCGTCCCCGGTCGCGGCGACCATCACCGCGCACTCCTGGAGGTTGGCGCTCTCCAGGGAGGCCAGCTCGCATGCGTCCGCCAGCAGCCAGTTGGCACGCGGGAGCGCGCCTGTGCGTATCTTGCGCGGGTCACGTTCGATCAGCATGACCTCGGAGCCGTTGTCGATCAGTTCAGCGGCGATGGAACGGCCGACCTTGCCCGCTCCGGCGATGGCGATCCGACGTGGCCTCATGCGGGTGGACCTTCCTTCGGACCGGACCGCAGCACGGCTTCCACCTGCGCCGCCCGTGCTTTGGGAAAGGCGATGTGCAGCGTGTCGCCGTCCTGGATGAGGGTACGAGAATCAGGAAGCAGGCCTTCGCCGAAACGGGTGACACAGGCGACCCGGACACCCGCGGCACCCTCAAGCGTGGAGACGCGTAGCCCCACCCACGATATGGAGGGCGTCATCTCTGACAGCAGGATCATGCCGGATGTGTCCGTCCACTCCGGCGTTATGGCGTCCGGGACGAGCCGGCGCAGGATCTGGTCGCGGGTCCACCGTACGGTGGCGACCGTGGGAATACCGAGCCGTTCGTACACCTCAGCCCGGCGGGGATCATAGATGCGGGCGACGACGCTGGTCACGCCGAACATCTCCCGCGCGATCCTGGCTGCGATGATGTTGGAGTTGTCGCCGCTGGAAACCGCGGCGAACGCCGCCGCGTCCCGGATGCCGGCCTCGATCAGGGTGCCCCGGTCGAAACCGACCCCGGTGACCATCCGGCCGCTGAAGTCCGCGGGCAGCCGGGTGAAGGCGTCCGGGTCCTGGTCGATGATGGAGACGCTGTGGCCATACCGGTCGACGCTGCGGGCGAGCGCCGAACCGACTCGACCGCAACCGAGGATCACCACATGCACGCCGCAGAGCGTAGTCCCGCGCAGTCGCCCCGGTCGATGCGTGGACGACGTCCAGCAGCGGAGGTATCGGACATCTCACAGCGATGCGATGCTGGTCACACCAGTCGGTAGCATCGCCGCGTGAGGCTCACGGACCGCCTCAAGCGCGGCTTCGTCGGTCGCCCTCTCGGGAGCGACAAACTCGGCGAGACGTTGCTGCCCAAGCGGATCGCCCTGCCTGTCTTCGGCAGCGATCCGCTGTCCTCGGTGGCGTACGCCACCGAGGAGATCCTGCTCGTTCTGTCACTCGGCGGTCTGGCTTTCTACCACCTTGCGCCATGGGTGGCCGCCACGGTCGTCGTGGTGTTGCTGACCGTCGTCGCCTCTTACCGGCAGAACGTGCGCGCGTACCCCACCGGTGGCGGCGCGTACGAGATCGCGATGACGAACCTGGGGCCGCGGGTCGGCCTCACGGCCGCGAGCGCGCTGCTTGTCGACTACATCCTCACGGTCGCCGTGTCGGTCGCCGCCGGGGTCGCGAACCTCACGTCAGCCGTGACCAGCCTGGCCGGGCACAAGGTGCTTCTCGCCGTGGTGCTGATCGTCGTGCTGACGATCGTGAATCTGCGCGGTGTCCGGGAGTCGGGTACGGCGTTCGCCGTCCCGACCTACGGCTTTGTCGTCGGCGTCCTGCTGATGGTCGCCGTCGGGTTGTTGCAGACCGTGGTCGGGCATCCGCCCCGTGCCGAGAGCGCGAGTTACCAGGTGCACGCCGAGTCCGCGTTCGGCGGTCTTGCCACCGTGTTCCTGGCGTTGCGGGCGTTCTCGTCCGGCTGTACGGCGCTCACCGGCGTGGAGGCGATCAGTAACGGGGTCCCCGCGTTCCGTCCGCCCAAGAGCCGCAACGCGGCGACGACGCTGCTGGCCATGGGGCTGATAGCGGTCACCATGTTCAGTGGTGTCACCATCCTGGCGATGATCTCGCATGTCCACGTGGCGGAGAACCCGGCTAATCTCGTGGGCGCGAACGGGGCCGTAGCCACAACGCAGCGTACGGTCATCGCGCAGGTGGCCGCCGCGGTTTTCGGGGAGGGGTCGTTCGGCTTCCTTTACGTCGCCGTCGTCACGGCCCTGATCCTTGTGCTGGCCGCGAACACCGCCTTCAACGGGTTTCCGGTACTTGGGTCGATCCTCGCCAGGGACGGGTATCTGCCGCGTCAACTGCACACCCGCGGTGATCGTCTTGCTTTCAGCAATGGGATCATCACGCTCGCCGCTCTCGCCGTTCTTCTGATCGTCGCGTTCGACGCCGAGGTGACCCGGCTCATTCAGCTGTACATCATCGGTGTGTTCGTGTCGTTCGTGTGCAGTCAGACCGGCATGGTGCGGCACTGGCAGGACATCTTGAACAGCGATCATCCGGACGCCGTCGATCCGGTGCTGCGCCGCCGCATCCGGCGTTCACAGGCGATCAACTTCGTCGGCGCCTGTGTGACCGCTGTCGTGCTTCTCGTGGTGCTGGCCACGAAGTTCACGCGCGGCGCATGGATCGTCTGCGTCGCCATGCCGGTGATTTTCGTGATGATGCGGGCGATCCACCGGCACTACGACCGGGTGGCCCAGGAGCTGCAGCCCGAGCCGGGGCCGCCGACGCTGCCCTCCAGGGTGCACGCGGTGGTGCTGGTCAGCAAGATCCACGAACCGACGCTGCGAGCCCTGGCCTACGCCAAGGCCACGCGGCCCCACACCCTGGTCGGGCTCACCGTGGCGGTTGACCCGGCCGAGTCCGGCCGGGTCCGCCAGGCCTGGGAGGAGCGGGCCATCGGCATTGACCTGGTCGAACTTGCCTCGCCCTATCGCGAGATCACCCGACCGGTGCTGGACTATGTCGCCGGTATCCGGCGGGAGAGCCCGCGCGACGTGGTCGCCGTGTTCATCCCCGAGTACGTGGTCGGGCACTGGTGGGAACAGCTCCTCCACAACCAGAGCGCGCTGCGGCTGAAGGCGAGGCTGCTCTTCCAGCCAGGGGTGATGGTCACCAGCGTCCCGTGGCAGCTCGCCTCCTCGGAACAGGCAGGCCGGCGCCTGGACCGGATCGCGCCGGGAGCGGTACGGCGAGCCACCGGCTCGGCCACCCCCGCCCAAGCCGCCGGGCGGGCCGGACGGGCCGGGCGAGCCGGGCGAGCC
>NZ_CAKJTR010000041.1:0-21830 GCF_917627355.1 Protofrankia sp. Cj3
CGCCTGGCGAGCGCCGGTCCGCTCCGGGCCGACAGCGGCAGCAGCACCGGCTCGCCGTCGCCGGACGGTTCGGCCGGCTGCGGCTGTGGCGTGGCCGGCGCGCCCGACAGCACCAGGTGGGAGTTGGTCCCGCCGAAGCCGAAGGAGCTGACCCCGGCCAGCCGGGCTGGCCGGCCGCCAGGCCGGTCCGGCCAGCGCTGCCCGTTGCCGGCCGCGACCCGCACGGCCAGGCCGTCCAGCCCGGACAGCGGGCTGGGCCGCTCGAAGTGGACGGTCGGCGGGATCTCACCGTGGTGCAGGGCCAGCGCTACCTTGATCAGACCGGCGATGCCGGCCGCCGCCTCCAGGTGGCCGAGGTTGGACTTGGCCGAACCGACGACCAGCGGGCGGCCGTCGGGCCGGCCCGCCAGCAGCACCTCCACCAGCGCCCCGAGCTCGATCCGGTCGCCGACCGCGGTGCCAGTGCCGTGCGCCTCGACGTAGTCGACCGCCGCCGCGTCCACCCCGGCCGCGGTGTAGGCCGAGCGCAGCAGCGCCTCTTGGGCTGGCCGGCTGGGCGCGGTCAGCCCGTTGGTACGGCCGTCGGAGTTGAGCGCGCCGGCCCGGATCACCGCGTAGACGCGGTCACCGTCGGCGACCGCCTGTGACAGCGTCTTGAGCACCACGACCCCGGCGCCCTCGGCGCGGACGTAGCCGTCGGCCCGGTGGTCGAACGGCTTGCACCGGCCGTCGGCCGCCATCAGCCCGCCGCGGCTGAAGCTCAGGGCGATCCGCGGACTGGTGATGACGTTGACCCCACCGGCCAGCGCCAGCTTGGTCTCGCCGGCCCGCAGCGCCTGGCAGGCCAGGTAGACCGCGACCAGCGACGACGAGCAGGCGGTGTCGACAACCAGGCTCGGCCCGCGCAGGTTCAGGCAGTACGAGAGGCGGTTGGCCACGATGCTCAGCACGCCGCCGGTCCCGTCGTAGGGCTCGGCGCCGTCGAGGGTGCTGAACATGGCGATACCGTGGTCGAACGTGGAGGCACCCAGGTAGACACCGGTGCTCGACCCGGCCAGCCCGCTCGGTGCGACCCCGGCGTCTTCGAGGGCCTCCCAGGCCACCTCCAGCGCGATCCGCTGCTGGGGGTCCATCCGCGACGCCTCGCGCGCGGCGATGCCGAAGAACTCGGCGTCGAAGCCCTCGACGTCGTCGAGGAAACCCCCCCAGCGGGTGTTCATCTTGCCGGCGGTGGCCGGGTCCGGGTGGTACAGCGCGGCCGCGTCCCAGCGGGCGGGCGGGACGTGGCCGACCGCGTCGACGCCGCCGGTCAGCAGCCGCCAGTACGCCTCCGGGCCGGCGGCGCCCGGGACCCGGCAGCCGATCCCGACGATCGCGACCGGCTCGGGGCCGCCGGTCCCGGTCACCCATCCCCCGCCTACCTCGCCTGCCTCGCCGGCATCGCTGGCCAGGCCGGCCACGAAGGCCGCGGCCGCGCCGATTGTCGGGTAGTCGTAGGCCAGCGTGGGTGACAGCGGCCGGCCGATGTGGCGCTGGAGGTCGTCGGATAGTTCCACCGCCTGCATCGACGTCAGCCCGAGGGCGATGAACTCGATGTCGCTGTCGATCGTGTCCGGCTCGGCCCCGGTCACTTCGGCGATCCGGGCGAGGAGCCAGGCGGCGATCGCGTCGATGCCGGTCACTGTGCCCTCCCCGCCGGCTCGGCCACCGGCAGCCGGGCAGGCGTCAGTTCGCCGGCCAGGTAGGCGTCGCGGCAGGCCCGGCGGCGGACCTTCCCACTGGACGTCCGCGGCACCGCGCCCGGCGCGACGAGCACCAGGTCGTCGACGTTGATCCCATGTTCGGCGGCGACCGATGCCCGGACGGCCCGCGTGATCTCGGCCAGCGTCGGCACGGTGCTGGCCGCTGCACCCGCCCAGGCGCCGGCCGGCCGGGCCATTTCGGCCACGATCACCAGCTTCTCCCCGCCGTCGCCGTCATCGTGGGTGACGGCGAACGCGGCGCATCCGCCGCCACCCCGGATCCATGGGTGGGCGGCCTCGACAGTGGCCTCCAGATCCTGGGGATAGTGGTTGCGGCCGCCCACGATGACCAGGTCCTTGAGCCGGCCAGTGATGAACAGCTCGCCGTCGTACAGCACGCCCAGGTCGCCGGTGCGCAGGAACGGCTGGTTACCGTCAGAGACGAGCCGGGCCGCGAAGGTACGCTCGCTCTCCTCGGGCCGCCCCCAATATCCGCCGGCGAGGTCCGGGCCGCCGACCCAGACCTCGCCGACACGGCCCGACGCGCGCGGCTGGCCGGTGTCAGGGTCGACGATCTCTACCCGGCGCTCCCCGGTCGGCGCGCCGACCCCCACGATCGTCTGGCTCCCACCCGGTACCAGCCGCCCGGCGGCCAGCGCCGCTCGGTCGACCCGCAGCATCCGCGGCTGGGCGCCGGCCGTCGACACGGTGGTGATCAGGACGTTCTCGGCGAGGCCGTAGGCGGCGCGCAGGGCCTTCGGGTCGAATCCGTGGGGCCGATAGGCCGCCGCGAACGCGTCAAGGGTCGCCGGTCGGACCGGCTCAGCGCCGTTGAACGCGACCCGCCAGCTCGTCAGGTCCAGCTCGGCCCGTTCATCCGGCGGGACCCGCCGGACGCACAGGTCATAGCCGAAGTTCGGGGCGCCGGCAACGGTACCCCGGTAACGGGTGATAGCGGTCAGCCAGCGGACCGGCCGCTGCACGAATACCAGCGATGGCATGAGGACGGCCGAGGCGCCCAGGTAGAACGTCTGGAGCACTTTGCCGATCAGACCCATGTCGTGGAACAACGGCAACCAGGACACGATCACGTCGTCGGCGCCGAGGCCCATACCGTCCGCCTGCACCCGGGCGTTGCGCAGCAGCGCCTCATGGGTGACCATGACGCCCTTCGGCGTCGAGGTGGAGCCCGATGTGTACTGCAGGAAGGACAGGTCATCGGGCCGGGGCGGGACGGCCTGCCGGGCGGCCTCGACGCCCGGTCCGGCCATCCACACGTCGGGCCCGATGCCGAGCCACCGCGGCGCATCCAGCTCGGGGGCGAACCGAGTGATCTGTGCACGCAGGTCACCCCGGCCGCCGGTGAGCACGGCCGTCGCCGCGCAGTCGCGGGCGATGGCCCGAAGCGTGGCTATCCGGCGCGCCGACCCCACGGGCGTGGGGACCGCCAACGGCACGGCCACCACCCCGGCATGCTGGCAGGCCATGAAGGCGACGATGTAGTCAGCGATGTCGTTTTCGAGGATGAGCGCCCGGTCGCCCGGGGCGCAGACGTCCAGCAGGCGGGCCGCGAGCGTGCGGGCGGCCGCCGCGAGGCGCTCGTAGGTAATCGAGACGCCTTCCTGTCGGCCGTCGGGAAGGACGGTGCAGAAGGTTTTTGATCCCCGTTCCCGCGCGTGTTCGGTCAGTAGCGCGGCGATCGTCGTCGGCCGCGGCGAGGAACGCACATTCAGCTCCTTGGACAGACGCCGTGCGGTACGGGCAGTATCGAGCCGGCGGGCGTTTCCGGCAGCAGTGAACGCGGGGTAGTGACCGCGCCGCGGCGTCGATGGCTGGGAAAGTAGCGGGCCGGTCCCGAGTGCCCGTGCCAGAAATACACGACCAACGCACGGACTTCGATCACAACCCGGTCACAAACATAACCGGGAAGAACGCCGCGGTCAACCCTCGGTGAGTTGCCAGACAGTCTTCATCGTGTTTTTCCTAGTACCGGCGTTACCATGATTAATGCCGCTCGGCTTAAATGCCTAGCCGGGTAGCGATAATGCTAGTACCGGGTCGTCAATGTGACAGACCAGCGACTTTTGCCGCGTACCAGTGATTGGTATCTTCTGCTCGTTCCGCAAAGAAAAAGATGTTCGTATCCCGCACTGGTGTGCACAGGGCGGATCACTCTTTCGGAACTGGGGGGGCCTCAGTGGTCGCCGCTGGACGTTGCTCGGGGTATGTCGGATGCCAGGCGGATGCGTCGCGAGGCGCTGGCTGGCGCCGGCAGGCCCTGGGTGAACTTCCGGCGGCGACCACTAAGGTGCGCGTCACCGCCGGGCAGTGCGGACTCCAGCTCCGGAGCAAAGGAGAATTATCCGTTCCGCGCAATGGATGGAGTCCAGCGTATGACTGTCATAGATCGCAGGAGACTACTCGGACTCGCGGTTGGTGGTGGTGTCACGGCCGCCACCACCGCGGTCATCGGCAATCCGTCGGCATTCGCCGACAGCAACGTGAGCGGACGGCGGGCCATCGTCATCGGGTCCGGGTTCAGCGGCTCGGTGGCCGCGTTGCGGCTGGGCCAGGCCGGGATCCGCACGCTGGTCCTGGAACGCGGGCAGCGTTACCGCTATAGCCCAACCGAAGCTGTGTTCAGCACCGAACTGAACCCGTCGAGTTCCATGTTCTGGTTCCAGGACACGATGATCTGGCCAGGGGTCCCGGAGACGCCGATCGACCGCGTGCCCGGGCTCATGCAGATTGTGGTGGCCAACGGGATCGAAATGGCCTGCGCGGCCGCGGTCGGCGGCGGCTCGGTGGTCTACGCGGGGTGCACCGTGCAGCCGCCGCGCAAGTACTTCGAGGCGCTGTTCCCGGCCGGCGTTTCCTACAGCGAACTCGACCGCGTCTATTACCCGCGGGTGCGCAGGATGCTCAATACGCAGACGGTGCCCGACGATATCTACCGCTCGGACCCGTTCACCCATGCCCGGGCATACGACGACCAGATGCGAGCGGCCGGCTTCCCTACCACCCCGGTGATGACCGACTTCAACTGGGACAAGGTACGGGGCGAGCTTGCTGGGAAGCTGCGCCCGTCGGCTACTGTCGGTGAATCAAGTTTCGGTAACAGTGACGGCGCCAAAAATGACACAACGCAGAACTACCTGCCGGCTGCGGTGAGTACCGGTAATGTACAGATCAACCCGCTTACCGAGGTCACCGGAATCCGCTCGTGCAAGGGCGGCGGGTACGCGGTCGAGGTACGCCAGCTCGCCACCGACGGCAGCGTCGTCAGCACCCGTGAACTGACCACCGACCTGCTGTTCCTGGCCGCTGGTTCGATTAACACCACCCGGCTGCTGGTCGCGGCCCGGGAGACGGGAGCGCTGCCGAACCTGTCCGCCGCGATCGGTTCGAACTGGGGCACCAACGGTGACGCGTTCACCTTCCGGGGCTTCTCCGGCCCGACCGGCGCCACCCAGGCCGCGCCATGCGTGTCCACGACGTTCCTCGACGGGAACTTCGGAATCCCGGTGCGGGTCGAGAACTGGTGGCTGATCAATTTCAATGGAACCCCGAACCTTGCTCAGTTCAGCGTCGCGGTCGATATGGATAACCGCGGCACGTGGACATACGACCGGGCAACCGCGCAGGTGAACCTGGCTGATTGGGACGCGTCCAAGAATGTCCCGGCCGAAGCCGCGCCGATCGCGTTCAACCAGATGCTCGTCGACAAGGGCATCGCCGGACAGGGGCCGCCGGCTCCCACCGGAATCACCGCGCACCCGCTCGGCGGATGCGAACTCGGCAAGGCCACCGACCTTTACGGCCGGGTCAAGGGATACAAGGGCTTGTACGCGATCGATGCCTCGGTCATCCCGGGCAACGTCGGCGGTGCGAACCCCAGCTTCACGATCGCGGCGCTGGCCGAACGAGCGTTAGACAATATCATCGCAGCCGGCTTCTGATCGTAGGGGAGAGCCCCAGCCGGGGCTCTCCCCTCCCGCTGCGCTCCCGTCACGACGTTGTACGCCGCGACGACCGCAGGGTTGGCAGCACGGCCGCACGCATCACCCAGAACGCGACCGGGCGGGGCAGGTAACGGCCGAAGAACGCCTGCGACTTCGCCGCGGCCCCGGGCACTACCACCCGGCGCGCGTCCTTCAGCCCAGCCAGCGCCTCCCCCGCCACCCGTTCCGGTGTCTTCCAGGCAAACCAGCGGGTCGATTCGATGTCACCGATGCCCCCGACGGCGGAGAACTCGCTGCGCACCGGCCCGGGAGCCAGCAACGTACAGGTCACGCCGGTGCCGGCCATCTCCTCGTGCAGCGCCTCGGCGAACGAGTTCACGAACGCCTTCGACGCCGCGTACGTGGCCGCGGTCGGGACCGGCTGGACACCAGCCGTCGACCCGGTGAACAGAATGGCCCCGGAGCGCCGCTCGAGCATGCCGGGTAGAACGGCCATGGTGAGGTCGTGGACGGCGGCCACGTTGACCTCGACTTCCTCGATCTCCCGGGCAGGGTCGTTCGCCGTGAGCACACCGCAGGTCGGGAAGCCAGCATTGTTGCACAGCACCGCCACCGGCACGGCGGCCAGCGCGTCGCGCAGCCGGGCCCGTTGGCCCCGGTCAGCCAGGTCGCACACGCTGATCTCGATATCGACACCGTGTGCGGCCCGCAGCTCCTTGGCGAGGCGCTCCAGCACGTCGCCACGGCGGGCCACGAGCCACACCGGATGTCCGTGGGCGGCCAAGCCTCGGGCCAGCGCCTCGCCGATGCCAGACGAAGCCCCTGTCACCACGGCCCACGGCCGAGCCGGGGTCCCCCCGCCGCTGAACGGCCGGTACTCATCGGGTGAGCCGCTCATCGCCCGGTCCGGACCGGGATCGGCGCGCCGATCGCCTCGATCATCCGGTCACCGGCGTTACGTCCGGAGCGGCAGCACGACTCCAGCGAGACCCCCAACAGGTAGTCGCCAGCCAGCTCCAAGCCGGGAACGCCGGCCACGGCCTGAGCGACCTCACGGAGGAACTCGCCATGGAAAGGCAGGTAAGCGCAATAGGCCGCGTTCCAGGTCCGCCCGCCGGTGGTGACCCGCTTGGCTCGGCTGGCCCCCAGATAGCGGACGAGACGTTCCTCGGTCTCCCCCACCCAGTCGTCCAGGGTTGCCTGCTCCTGATCGCCGATCCGGCCCGGTCGGCCGCTGTAGGTGTAGCGGACGATGTGGCGTGACTCCATGGCGTAGGACCCGGCGTTACTGCACGGGCCGTTGTCGTTGATGGCAAGCGCCCGCACCTCAGGGGTGAAGATCGGCCGGTCGTACTCGACCAGGACGACCGACGAGCCGAAGTAACGTACCTCCGACAGCCGTTTGGACAGCCACGGCATCTCCGACAGCACGATGTCGGCCGTCGCGTACGCCGGGGTCGCGATGACGATGCCGTCGTAGGAGCGCTCGCTGTCCACCCCGTCCGTGGACAGCCGCAGCCCCACGGCCGCGCCGTCGCGCATGACCAGGCCTTCGACCGTCGTGCCGAGCCGGACCGTGACCCGGCGGGACAGCGCCTCCAGAGCCGGCTGGATGCCGCCGGTGAGCTGGTCGTAGGTGTCCATCAGCAGGGACAGGTTGGTGCCGAAAGTACCCAGGTAGACCTCGTCTGGTTCCGCCCCGTTCATCCGGACGGTGATCGGCCGCAGCAGCGTCTTGGTGACCTTCGGGCTGAAGTGGCCGGACAGCGGCACGTGGTCGTGGCTGCTGGACAACGCGGTGAAGTAGCTGGAGCCGAGGAAACGGTTGGTGTCATCGAGCCGGATCCGGGCCGCGAGCAGGCCGAGCCGGGCCAGGTCGCGCGGGGTCGCCATCCGACGGATGTTGTTCAAGCTGGAGCCGCGCCGGGTGCTGTCGATGGTGAGCACCTCGTCGTCCTTCATGAACGACTGGTTGATGCCGAACGGCTCCCACGGGTAACTGCCCAGGGCCGCGGTGAACGAGCGGAACGCGCTGTACTTGCGCCCGATGTTCTTCCCGCCCATCATCACCTGTTTGTCGCCGAGCTTGCCGACGCCGAACCGGCCGCCGAGCACCGGATCACGTTCGATCAGCTCGACGTCGTGCCCAGCCTGCTCAAGCCGTAGCGCGGCCGAGAGACCGGAGATTCCGCTGCCGACGACGGCGACCCGCTGGGCCTCGCCTGTCTTTCTCGCGCCCACGATGGTCTCCTCCGGGGAATGGATGCGGTGGGTGGGCGGGCCGAGCCTCGCCCGTTGGCTGGTTCAGGCGGGTCGGTTCAACCGGCACAATCGGCCGCGACCCCAGCCCGCCAGGCCGGGAGCTGGTCGCGGGTGAATTCCGCCAGGTCCTTGCCGCTCTCCTGGTGGCGCGCCAGCTGGCGCGCGTAGTGACGCATGGCGTCCTGGGCGGGCTTGCGGCTGACCAGCGCCAGGAAACGGGCCCGTTCCATGGCCATCCCACGGCGCAGGCTGACCGAACCACCGACGTAGACGGCCTGTTTGGCCGCCCGCACCGCCATCGACGAGCGGGCCGCGAGACGGGTGGCGGTCTGGTGGGCCAGCTCCGCGACCTCCTTGCTCTCGACACGGTGGTGGGCGATGCCGATCTCGACCGCCGCCCGCGGGTCAACCAGACAGCCTTCGAGAAGGAACTCAACCGCCTTCGCCGGGCCGATGGCGCGAGCGATGATCTGGCTGCCGCCCCCGCCAGGAATCAGCCCGAACAGGCCCTCGTGCAGCCCCATCCGGTATGGCCCGTCGCCGACGATCCGGATATCGCAGGCCAGCGCCAGCTCAAAACCGCCCCCAAGCGCGGAGCCGTCGATCGCGGCGACGAACACCGTGTCGCTGTCGCGCATCCGGCGCACGACCTCGTGGAAACCGAGGAGCGCGGCGACACCGGCGGCCGGGGTGCGCCCCACCAGACCGCGCAGGCCGGGTGTCCGCAGCAGGCCGGCGACCAGCCACAGCGCCGGGTAGGCGGTGCGTGGCGTCACCGGCAGGCTGAGCCCGTCAGCGACAGCGAGGACCTCCCCCAGGTCGTAATGCCCGATGAAGGTGTTAGGTACCGCGCTGGCCAGCACGACTGCCCGCACCGTCGGATCGTGCCGGGCCGCCTCGAGCACAGCGCTCAGCTCACCCATCGCGGAGGTGGTGATCAGGTTGAAGGGTGGGTTGTTGAACCGCACGGTGAGAACCGCGCCATCCCTCTCGGTCTCCACAAAGCTCATCGCGGTCCTCATTTCTGTGGGGGCAGAGCCTGTTCGCGGGAGCGGCCGGCGATGCCACGCGCACAGCACCCGCCGATGTCGGCCGGCCGGCGTTACACGAGCTTGTCCAGGACAGCCGACAGCGCTGTCACCACCTCCCCGGCGGCCCGCTCACCGGAGGACAGCGCCCCGTCCATCCCGCCGTAGTTGTCCAGGGCGGTCTCGGCCCCGGCCCAGTGGATCCGGCCGGTCGGTTCCCGTAGCCCGCGTATCGGGCCGGTCAAGGAACCGGGGGTGGCGATACCGAAGTAGCAGCCGCGGGTCCACTCCTCGGCCGCCCAGTCCTTCTCCAGGTACTGGCGGGGCCGGGCGGCCAGCGGCCCGAACAGCCGTGTGAAGGAGGCCAGTACCTTCTCCCGCCGCTCGTCCGCCGGCCGGGCCGCCAGGGCCCGGGCCCGATCGCCCGGCACGAAGCCGACCAGCACACCGGGGCGTCCGGACGGCGGCGAGTTGTCGAAGGTGCCGGTCACCGGTCCCTGCGTACTCAGAGCCCGGCCGGACAGGCCCTCGTCCCGCCAGAACGGCCTGTCATAGACGGCCGCGACCTTGATGACGTGGGCCATCGGCAGACTCGCGATCGCCTGGTGGCGCGCGGCGGGCAACGGCGGGTCGAACCGAATCTGCCCGACCAGCGCGGGCGGAACAGCGACGATCACCCGTCGCGCCCGGATCCGGGCGCCGCCCGCCTCGACGTCGACCCCGGTCCCATCGTCGCGGACGGTCGTGACCGGGCGATCGCACAGCAGCCGGTCACCCAGCTCCGTGGCGAGGTGATCGGACAGCCGCTGCGCCCCGCCAACGACCCGGAAGGCAAGGTCGTTGGCTGTGGTCGCGTCGAAGCTGCCGGCCGCGCCGATGTGGGCGAGCGCCTGCAGCATCGTGAGCTGATGCGGCTCAGCCCCCCAGACCGTAGCGATGGCGGTGCGCAGAACCGAACGGCCCTCCGTGGTGTGGACCGCCCGGTCAAGCCAGGCCCCGACCGTCATCCGCGACCATTTCTCGGCCTGGGCCGCGTCCCAGGGCGCGGCGGCCGGGACCCGGCGCGCCTCGCGGTCGAGCCGGAACCGGGCCAGTCCCACGTCGAGCAGCGCGGCCGGCCGCAACGGAGGCACCTTGCGTCGCTGCCGCCGGACCTCCCCGGAGACCTCCAGCAGGTCGTTGCCCTGGCTATAGGTCTCGAACAGCTCGATCCCGGCGCTGGCGGCCAGCGCGCGGGCCCGCTTGTTGCGGCCAGCCAGCCACTGCCCACCCATCTCGACGACGCAGGAGCCGTGGCCGCTCGGCTCGCTCACGACCCGGCCGCCGACCCGGCCGCGGGCCTCCAGAACCACCGGTGCCAGGCCAGCCCGCAGCGCCACCCGGCCGGCCATCAAGCCGGCCAGACCGGCCCCGACCACCACCACGTCCGCTTCGTCGGGGATCCCGGCCCCGCGCATCGTCGCCTCGCCACCCATGGCCGCTAAGCCCGCGCCTGGTCGGTGGCCAGCGCGTAATGGACGCCGGTGGCTGCCTCGGAGACGTCCCACAGGTGGGCGGCGACCTCGGTATCGCGTGCCCGCTTGCTGGCCTTGGCCGCTCCCGGGTAGCCCCGGTAGCCCATCAGCTTGCTCGGCCCGACGAAGGCACCGCCGGGCAGGTCGGGCAGTGTCGCCGCGCACAGAATCGGCAGCGCGCCCATCCGCGGGCTGACCGCGAATGCCTTGTTACTGACGGCCATGCCCGTCCGTACCGGGCCCTTGAGCCCGGCCAGCTGGAGGTTGGTCGCCGCGTAGCCGGGGTGGGCGGCGACGCTGCGCAGCGTGCCCCCAGCCCGGCGATCGAGTTCGAAGGCGAACAGCAGGTTGGCCAGCTTGGCCTGGAAGTAGGCGCCATAGCGCCGGTAGCGGCGCTCCCGCTGCAGGTCGTCAAAGGTGATTTTCCCGTAGGCGTGCAGAGTGCTGCTCACGGTGACGACGCGCGGATCGGAGGCGGCCAGCAGATTGGGCAGCAGCAAGCCGGTGAGCGCGAAGTGGCCGAGGTGGTTGGTGCCGAGCTGGAGCTCGAAGCCGTCGGCGGTCGTCCGCTTCGGCGTCGCCATCACACCAGCGTTGTTGATCAGCAGGTCGAGCCGCGTGTTCTCCCGGCCGAAATCGGCGGCGAATTTGCGCACCGAACCGAGGTCAGCCAGGTCCAGCGTCCGCGCCTGGACCTGGCCGCCGGGTGCGGCGGCCCGAATCTCGGCGGCCGCGGCCTCGCCGCGGCTGATGTCGCGGCAGGCCAGCAGGACCTGGGCGCCCGCCCTGGCCAGCTCGCGTGCGGTGATGAAACCCAGACCACCATTCGCGCCGGTCACGATCGCTGTCCGACCGCTCTGGTCGACGATCGCGTCTTCGCTCCACTTCTTCTGGATGCGGAGCTTGCCGCCTTGGTTCGCCATTGTTTTCTCCCTGGACTGTCGCGGTCACTCGCTCTGGAGCAACCGCTTTCCTACGTTGACGGGGACATAGCCGCCTCCGGCCCACCGGCCATGCGCACCACTTGCTCTTCGAGTTCACCAATAGTAGCGAGTTCGGCGAACACGTCGGCGGGAATCTTGGCACCGAGTGACTCCTCCATGGCGGTCGTAATCTCCACGACCGTCAGGGAGTCGATGTCGAGCTCGGTGAAGGTGGTCGTGCGCGCCAGCCCGTCGATGTCGACCTGGGCGATTTCACGGACGACCGATCGCAGCAGAATGAGAGCGTCGTTGGTGGACATTTCTCTGCCTCCGCAAGAAGGTGAATGAACGGTCAGGGCATCCGGACGACCTGGCCGGCCCAGCTCAGGCCGGCGCCGAAGGCCAGCAGAAGTACCAGGTCACCGGAGCTGACCTGCTGCTCGCGGACGAGCCGCGACAGGGCAAGCGGCACCGATGCCGCCGACGTGTTGCCGGTGTCCACGACATCGGTGGCCACGACGGCGCCGTGCGAGGCGACTGTGCGCGCGACCGCCTCGACAATGCGCAGGTTGGCCTGATGGGGAACGATCGCGGCGAGGTCCGCCGGGCGGACGCCGGCCTCATCGCACACGTGGCGGGCCAGCGGGGCGACGTGGGTCATGGCCCACCGGTAGACGTTGCGGCCGTCCATCCGGATGGCCCAGTCACCGTCGGGTACGGCGATGAACCGGGCGCCCGAACCGTCGCTGCCCCACACAACTGGGCCGATGTCGGGTTCGCTCGAGGGGCCAACCGTGGCCGCGCCGGCGCCGTCGCCGAACAGGACGCAGACGCCCCGGTCCTCCCAGTCGATCCAGTCGGCGGTGAACCGCTCTGACCCGACGACCAGCACATGGCGGGCAGACCCGCGGCAGACCAGGCTGGCCGCCACCTCCAGCCCGTGGCAGAAGCCAGAACAGGCGGAGTTGAGGTCGAACGCCGCTGGTGACGCGCAGCCCAGCAGCTCCGCGACCATGGACGCACCACCCGGGATCGCCCGTGGGATCGAACAGGTAGCGAGGATCACGACGTCGATGCTGTCGGCGCTCAGCCGGCTCGCGGCCAGCGCTTTCCTGCCAGCCTCGACGGCCATGGACACGACGGTGTCGTCTGGCGCCGCGACATGGCGGGATCCGATCCCGGTCCGGGAGCGGATCCACGTGTCGCTGGTGTCGATGGTCTCGGCCAGCTCGTCATTGGTTACTACTCGTGATGGTCGGTAATCCCCCAGGCCGAGGATGCGGGCGTGTGGCGACCGGACGCGGACGCTCACGTGGCATCCGTGTGCTCACGATAGGTGAACGCCAGCCCGGTTGTGTGCCGGGCCGCCCAGCCATGACTGTCATCGCCGGAAGCCCCGAGAGAAATAAGCTCATCCTCTCCGCGCATATTTTCCCCTTCTTCGGCGGTTATTTGTTCGTCATGCTGACCGTCGGCGAGGTGTTCACACAAGGGTGGCCGTTGTACTGGTGCTGAGGCTGACAGGATGCTGCGAAGCCGCCCAGGGACGGACGCCTGTCATGTGGGTGACAACGAGAATAAATCCGGCAGGAAGCGGGCTAGCATGCGTTCGGTGAGTTCCCACATCTGGCGGGCGGCGTCGGTATCGTAGGAAGGCCCGGATGACCGGGTCAGGCGCGTCTGATCGTAGTACGCGCCATTCGTGGTCACTGTTGGGTCGGTCGCCAGGTGGTGAATATCGCGGGCCGCTCGTTTCGGCGACGACGCGAATGCCAGTGCCGCCAGCACGAAGGCCCGCGGAAAATCCCGGCCAATATCGGTGCGGGTCACGCCCGGATGCATCGCGTTGACGGTGACCATATCGCCGTGGCGGCGGGCCAGCTCGTAGACAAAGTAAAGATTGGCCAGCTTCGATCGGCTGTAGGCGAGGAAGGGATCATAGCCGCGCATGTGATGCGGATCGGTGAAGTCGAAACGCGGCTCGATGTGCCCGCCCAGGCTGGTGTGGTGGCCGGCGCTGTTGACGCAGAGCACCCGGGGCTTGGCGTCCTGCGGCCCGGCCCCGGGCGGCCTCCCCGCGACCAGGAGCGGCCACAGCCGGGCGGTGAGCGCGAACGGCGCCAGATGATGGACGGCCAGGTTCAGTTCCCAGCCCTCATCGGTCAGGATGTGGCGGGGCACCAGGACACCAGCATTGTGGATCAGTATGTCGATATGCTCGGTGCCGGCACTGACCCGTTCGGTGACTGCATCCCAGCCGGACGGCGCGGCGAGATCGGCCACGATCGTCTCCGCTGCCGCGCCGGACCCGGCCAGTTCGGACCGCAGTGCCGCGGCCTTGCTCGGATCGCGGCCGACCGCGAAGAGCCGGTACCCCTCGGCCGCCAGCCGGGTGGCCAGTGACCGGCCGATGCCAGCGGTCGCGCCGGTCAGTACGACGACGCGTGCTGAGGGTCTCGCCATCTTCGACCTTCCTGCTGGAGCAGCGCCTGCCGGGGCAGCGCGCGTTCCGGCGGAGTGCGGCAAGCATACGCACAGTAAACATGTCAGAGATGACATGTCATGCGGCACATCATCATCCGAACGGCGTCCGCATGTCAAGGCTGACATGTACAGTCCGGCTATGTCGCTGCACTACGCGCTGCTCGGCCTGCTGGCCGAGGCCCCGGCCAGCGGATACGATCTCACGGCGCGCTTCGGTGAGGTGCTCGGCCACATCTGGCCGGCCAGACATCCGGCGATCTACGGGGAACTGGGCCGTCTGGCCGAAGACGGATTCATCGAGCTCGAGAGCGAGGGGCCGCGGCGGCGCAAGGCCTATCGGATCACCCCGAAGGGCCTTGAGGAGGTGCGTGCCTGGCTCACCGCCGGCGAAGTTGACCATACCCCGCGCTTGGAGCCGTTGCTGCGCTCCTGCTTCTTCTGGCTCATGGAGCCAGAAGACCTGCGCGCCTACCTGGACCGGGAAGCTGAATACTTCCGCTCGCTCGTCGAGAAGTACACCAGCTATGCCGCGGCGAAGGACCGCGGCGAATTCGGGACCGGGGCTCGTGTCCAGTCCCTGCGGGTCACAGTAGAAGCAGGTATCCGGCTTTACCAGGCGCTGGCCGACTGGTCTGACTGGGCCGCGCGGGTTCCGCCCGCCCAGCCAGATCCAGAAGACGGCATCGAGACGAACCGCTGAGGGCTTGCTTTTCAGAGGCTGCTTCGCGGTGTATATTCAGGCGATCCGTGACGGCATGAACGCCGCCGGGCCGCTCGTCCGCACATGCCCCCGGGACTCAGCGGATCAGGGCAGCGCGATCGACTGGGAATGCCGGAAGACGTTGGTCGGGTCCCAGTGGCCCTTCACCCGTCGCAGCCGCGTGTAGTTATCTTTGTAGTAAAGGGTTGAAAATGGCACCCCGGAGGTGTTGATTGCCGGGTCGATGATATCCGGGTCGGGATTGTTGATGTAACAGCCGTCGGTCTGCTCGTTCGGGATCGGATAGCCGCCGGTGGCGGCGAACGTCTGGCTGTAGAGGTCGCGTAACCAGGCGATGTGGATGGTGTCCTCGGCCGGGCTGATCCAGAAATTTTCGAACAGGGCGTAGACCACCGCGTTCCGGTGGGCGGTCGCCGTCGCGGCTGGTGCCATCGCGTTGATCTGCCCACCGGAGCCGGAGAGCTGCAGCGTCGCGTTCGCGTTCGTGTAGTCCGTGCGCGTCATGTTGATGTAGATCGCCGCGATCTGATCGTCGGTGAAGGACGTGCGCAGGTAGGCCGACTTCACCGCGCTGCGCAGGGTCGGGTCGTACAGCAGGGCCGGGTTGCTGGTGCCGACCAGCCTGGTCGATGCCAGCCAGGCCACCGGCCTGGCTGGGAAGGGCACGGTGATGCCACTGCCGTCGAGCAGCGCGGCCCGGTAGTCGGCCAGCAGCTGGCCGGCGTTGCTCAGTGTCCCGTCGAGCTGGGTGACGAGCTGGATGCCGCCGGTCGGGCCCTGGCGGATGAACATGATCCCAGCCAGCGATGTGTACGGCGAGCTCGGCGCGCTGTTCTGCTCGTGCCAACGGCCGAAGTTGCGCACCAGCGTGGTGAACGAAGCCTGGCTCAGGGCGCTCCACGGCACCGGCACGGAGCTGAGCAGCACCCGGGCCGGCGGACGTGGCAGGGCCGCACCGGGGTCGGTCCCGGTCGCCGATGCGGACCGGAACCAGAAGCGGGTCACCACGCCGAAGTTCCCGCCACCGCCCCCGGTGGTGGCCCACCACAGGTCGTTGTTGGGGTCGGCTGAGCCGCGCGAGGCGATGACCACGCGTGCCTTGCCGTCGCTGCCGACAACCACCATCTCGACAGCGTCGATGTGGTCGGCGACCAGGCCGAACTTCCGGCTCAGCAGGCCGAAGCCGCCGCCGCTGGCGTGCCCGCCGATGCCGACCGTCGGGCACACCCCACCCGGAATCGTCACCCCCCAGTCGCGGTAGAGCAGCTCGTAGATGTGCCCGAGCTGGGCGCCGGCCTCTATCCGGAACGCGGCGCGCTGAGGGTCGAACGAGACACAGGACATTCCGGACAGGTCAAGCAAAATTTTGGTGTCGGGGTTGCTGACGAAGTCGGCGTAACAGTGGCCGCCGCTGCGAACCGACAGCCGTTTGCCGGCGTCGACCGCCTCCTGCACGGCCTGGACGACCTGCGCGGTCGAGCGGACCAGGCGGACGGCGTCCGGGGCCGCGACCCACCGCTGGTTGATTCCCCGGACCAGCTCCGGGTATCGGGCATCGGATGCCGTGACTGACACTGCCGGGGTGACCACGTACCCGGAGCCGGCCGTGCTGTCGGCCGGCGTGGTATTCGCCTGGGCCGCTATGGCTGGCGTGGCGGCCCCGACAGCCACCGCCGTGCCACCGATAAGTATTCCCCGTCGGCTGACCTCACCCATTTCCGTCGCCTCCACATCTGGACAGGTTCGTAACTGCAGGTTCGTAACTGGAAGTGTCAGTTCCCATGAGTTTTGTGTTTCTCGAGAAAACCCGGTTTCGGCAGCGCTGGCACGCATACGTCGCCTCGACGGGAGGCGGCTGTGGTTTTTGATGGTGCTGCTTCTACCAGCCTCGTTGCCGGGAAAGTGCGCGCAACAGCGCGGCCAGTTCGATGAATAGGCTCCGGCGGGGACCGGTGAACGAGTTCAAACCGCCCGAAAAGCGGCAGCAAAGGATCGGTTTATTGGCAGCCTGGGGTACCGCCGGGCTGGCCGGAAAAATGATTCACGGTTTGCGGTTTGCGGTTGAAGGAAAAGCTGGTGGTCAGCCTGGCTGGGCGGGTCACGGCTGCCGGCATTCACGGCGACGACACAGGTGCGGTCAGAGCGGCAAGGACGGCCCGGGCCAGTGCGTGGGCGGCTTCAGACGTGAGTGGCACGTGGCCGAGCAGGAGCGCGTACCAGTAAACGCCGTAGGCGATGTCGACCCCGAGGTCCAGGTCGGCTCTGGTGGGCAGCTCGCCGCGGTCGCGGCCTTGGGCGAGGATCGCGCGCAGTACGTCGCGCCGGGCGGAGGTGAAGCGGTGCAGAGTATCGGCGACGGCCGGGTCCTGCTGGGCTTCAGCCATGATGTGGCGCAGCAGCGCGGCGGCGGTCGGGTCGGCCCCACGGGCGAAAGTAGCGGACAGGAAGGTCTCCAGATCGCCAAGCAGGGTGCCGGTGTCGGGCTGAGGAACGTCGGTGCGGGCGCGTTCGGCCAGGGTTTCCAGCACGATAGCGCCCTTGGACGGCCACCAGCGGTAGATCGTCTGTCGGCCGACGCCAGCGGCGACGGCGATGCCCTCCATGGTCAGCGGCGGTCGATCGGGCCGGCTGAGCAGCGTCCAGACCGCATCGAGGACGGCTTGGCGGGCCTGCTCATTGCGGCGCCGGCCGGTATGCGGCCGGGCCGGGCCGGCAACGTCTTTCATACGGAGGACTGTAGCATTTGTCGGGATGTGTTGTCTCGACAAAGTTGGCGGCCCCGGATCGGCACCGCCGAACGGCGAGAACCGCTACCTGGGTGGGGATGGCTCTGAGCCTCCCGCTCGACTGTCCTCGAGGGGTCGCCATTCAAGACATGGTGCCGTTGGCGATCAAACTGGACACGGACAGTGCGGTGAACCGCTCGAAGCGTTATGTTTCGGCGCGCGTGGGCGAGAGTGGATGACGTCCCGTCATGAACAGACCGCTGCAAACCACGGTGGCGGTGGCTGTGGCGATGGCCATCGCCCCGGGGAAGTCTCGGGCGGACAGCCCGAGGGCGACTGGCGGGAGACCGAGCAGGGCCAGCGCCACGCCCCTCGTCCCGGCTCGGCTGGGCGGGCGGGCCATCACCCACAGGACCGCGGCGAGCAGCGCACCGAAAACCAGCAGCCCGAGGTAGGGGTCGAGGGCTTCGGTGACGTTGTCGGCGTGCCGTTCGGCGGCGCTGGCGCCAGGGTAGATCACGCCGCCGACGATGTCGGGTATCCGGTCGGGGAAGAACGTGATCGCGCTTAGTCCGAGCAGCGCGACAAGCAGGGCGGCGAAGATTCCCGCGCAGAGCGCCGCCATGACGCCCTGCTCCGCGCGGCGGGTGCGTCCGGTGGCCCGCAGCGCGGCGGCGGCGGGCGCACCGAAGACGAGCGGCACCAGCCAACTGCCGTGCCAGGGAAGAGCTGCGGCCAGTGGCGGACCATCCCGCTCGAAGGGCATCACCGCGAACGCCGCCAGCCCCGCGACAAGCCCCGCGCCGGCCCCGGCCGCCAGGCCCGCGCTACCGAAGCAGGCGGCGTGGGCGGTCACTGCCAGGAAGCTCCCCGCGTAGAGCGTCAGCGCGAGCATGACTATCGGTACCGCCTTGGGGCCCGGCCGCAGGAGCCCAGATATGCCACCTTGTACCGCAAGGACCAACAGGCACGACCCCACCAGGGCGTACCCGCCGGCACGCACCACCCGTGCCGCCCGTTCCGGTCGTACCGGGCCAAAGAGCCCCGGGCGGTCGCCGAGCCAGGCCAGCAGCGCCAGGACGAGCACCCCGGGGATGATCTGACCGATCACGTGCGCGGACGCGATCTCACTGATCACCACGAGACACACCGCGGCAGTGGTGGCCACCGGATGCCAGACCGCGCGGGTCCTCACAATCTGTAGCAGGGCGGCCCGGGTACAGCCCAGGGCGAAATGCCAGCGTTCGGAGGGACTGTCGATGGCGGACAGTTCGGCCCGCATCGCGCATCCCCAGTCGTGGCGTGCGGACGGTAGTAATTTGACCACGAGGTCGAGGTACCAGCCCGCCGGCTGCCGGCCGCCGGTCACCACGCGGTCCGCAGGTCGCCGTGGGCGTGCCGCGCGGCTGGCGCCGGGGCGAGGCTGCTCGCCAGCTCCCGACCGGCGCCGGTGAGGCGGTAGAGGTGGCGGGGCGGACGCCCGCCGGAATCGTCCGGCCGCTGTTCCCAGCAGGCTTCCAGCAGCTCCCGGTCGGTGAGGCGGATCAGGATCGGGTACAGCGAGCCGGCTTTGAGACCGACCTGCTGCCCGAGCTCATAGCCGTACCGCCACACCGCGGGTTGTGCGATCAGTGCTTGCAGCACGGCCACGGTTTGCGGAGAGAGACGTCGGGGTCGAGTCATTCCGTAACTCTATCTAGATAGAGTTTGAACGGCCAGTACTCAGCATGGGACGCGCGGAGTCCACCGTGCCCTCCCCTCACGGAACCGGGACCGACGGGTGCCCGGACGGTGTACCGGGGACGGTGAGAGCGGAGCTCACCAGATGCCGCATGAGTGCTGGATCCCCACCGTGATACCGCTGGAGGAACTCCTCGGGCGGTAGGATCACGCGGCCGGCTGACTCGTGGCCCGCTTCCCAGGGGGCGAGCCGTGTGACCGGCGCGGTGTAGATCACCATGTAGGTCACGTCGTCGGCACCGAAGTAGTCGGACTCAATGACCTCGACCAGGGTGAGCTTGCCGAGCCTGACCCGTACCTCTTCCCATGCCTCGCGGCGTACGGTCTGTTCGATCGTTTTCTCGTGCTGTTGCACATGACCGCCGGGGATGTCCAGCCCCCGGGCCAGGTCAGCGGCCACGAGCAAGCCATCGCTGGTCACCGCGACCACCGCGGCGCTGGTCACCGCGTCGAAGGGCGGCTCGGTGGACGCTCCCAGACACGTCAGCGTGACCGGTCCCGCGCGTGTGCCGGGTGTTGGTCGGCGGTCCGTTCTCTCGGCGGTCACAAGCGGTTTCCTATTCTGCCCCGCGTCGTGGGACGACACGAGCCTCGACGACCCGGCCGCGGCCGAGGCAGTCTGCCAACGCCGTGCCCGTGCCGGCCTGCCCGACGGCGTCAGCTCGAAGCCGAAGTACCGCGGCCCTGCCTCGAACTCAGAGCGCCCGGCAATAGGGGACGCGGCGTCGCGGGGCTGGGGTACGCACCTCGCCGCGTTGTCGTCGGTCGCCACCCAGCACCTCCGGTGACTTCCTCCTCGCATCTCGCGATCTACGTACCCCAGCCCCGTTCCTTGATCTACGCTCCTGTTGCCGGGCGCTCTTAACTACTTGCGCCGCCATGGGCCGGTGATCGCGACAGTCAGGCCGTCGCCCTGGATGTTGGCATACAGCCACTTGCTATCCGGGGAGAAGGTCGCGCCGGCCCATTCGCTGTCGCTGACGGCGTTCCGCGCCAATGGGTACGGGGTGCCGTCATCGCCCACGACGATCAGGTAGTTCTCCCCGTCACCGTCTTCGCACAGGATGATCGTACCGCCGTAGGGCGAAACGGTGATGTTGTCGGGACCATCGAAGCGACCGCCCGGAGCAATCCGGACCACCAGCTCGATCGTGGACTTGCGTGGGTTGAACTCCCAGACCTGGCCCTCGTGCACACCGGCAGCCGCGGACCCGGCCTTGGCGTAGCTGGAGACGATGTAGGCCCGGGTCCGGTCCCAGAAGATTCCCTCGGCCTTGGGTACGTGGGTGACCGCCCCGTCGGCGAACTGCTTGCGGACCGACGTGGTTGTCGCGTCCGGGTCCGGTACGTCCACCCAGGTCACCGCGAGCGTGGTGCCGAGCTCGGTGAACACGGAAAGATCGAACGCGCCGGCGGCCTTGAGTGCCTGCAGCTTCCCGCCGGCCCGAAGGCTTCCCGGGCCTCCCAGCGGCTTGGCCGGCAGGAAGCGGTAAAGCAGCCCGTACGGCGAGCCCGCGTCTTCGGTGAGGTAAAGAATGCCGGTCTTGGGATCGACGGCGATCGCTTCGTGCGGGTAACGCCCGAGCGCCTTCAGCGGGACGGCCTCGGTGTCGTGCAGGCGCCCGTAGGGGTCGACCTCGAAGACGTAGCCGTGTTTCTTGGTCAGGAGTGCGTTGGATGCCGGGGTCAGCTCGGTCTCCTCACACGACAGCCAGGTCCCCCACGGGGTGTTGCCGCCGGCGCAGTTGCGGACCGTACCAGCGAGGCTCGCTACCTGTGAGATCAGCTTGTCGCCGTCGAGAACGACCGTGGTGGTTCCGCCGGCCGCGCCCGGGTCGTATTCCAGTCCTGACAGGTGCGGTACCGGGTTCACGGCGCCCGGGGAAAGCTCGTGGTTGCGAACCAGAATGCTGTGGTTGTTCTTCTTGCCAGGGAAGGCGAATGTGCCATCCGGCGCGCCCGGCAGCTTCTCCCCGGTCGGCAGCGTGTCCATGCCGGCGCGGGAGACAACTGTGTAGGTGAATCCCGCGGGAAGATCGACAATCTTCGCCGGGTCGGGGACGAGTTCCCCGTAGCCGTGGAAGTGGAATGGTTCGGCGGCCGACGCGGTCCCGCTGAAGACCGAGCCAACCGCTCCCGACAGGACGAATCCGAGGCTCGCCGTTCCAGTACCGACGATCGCCTGACGACGACTGACAGATATGGGCATGTGTCCCTCCTTGGAATGCCGAATCCGCACGCTGGCAGGCTGACATGGCCACGAAGCGACACAGGATGGAACGGCAGGCGACTACTAGCCTCGGCTGTTCGTATATCCGGCAAGACAGGAGATGACGCCATGTAAGCAGTTGGTCATTCTATCGTAAGCTCGTTGTCGCCTGCCAGTGAAAGCCCGGTCCGGGTAGCTGCCAGGAGGCCCGGTAGCAGGCTGGCGGATCGGTCTGGAAACGGACCGGGTCGGAGCCCAGCGGTGTCGAGCCGATCTGCATCACGTCGCCCGGGGCCATCGCCGTCACCTGCCCGAACGGCCCGTCGGCGCGGTCGGCCGCGGTAGTGCACCTCTTCCGTGCAGGCTACGCCATGCGCCGCGTGGGCCGATCGACTCGAGTTCGGCGGCTGCGACGACCGGCTCGTCGCCGCCGGGGCGCTGCGGCATCAGGTATGTTCAACCGCGCCCGGCCCGTGCCATGCTGACGCGCAACACTGTTACCCGCCGAGGCGTTTCGCG
>NZ_CAKJTR010000041.1:22002-27733 GCF_917627355.1 Protofrankia sp. Cj3
TCCTTCTACATCGATGGGCAGTGGACGACACCCCTGTCGGAGACGACTACCCCGATCATCGAGGCCGCCACCGAGCAACGGCTCGGTGACCTGCCCGAGGCAGGCGCCAAGGAGGTGGATCTGGCGGTGGCTGCCGCCAGGGCGGCCCAGCCGGCCTGGGATGCAACTCCGGCCGTCGAGCGGGCCGGCCTGCTCGAGCGGCTCGCCGGGGCGGTCGAACGCCGCTCGAAGCAGATCAGCGAGATCGTCTCCCGGCAGAACGGCATGCCGCTGGCGTTGTCCGCCTCCGCCTCCGCCTCCGCCAACGTCCGCGCCGTGGCTGGCACACTGCGGTACTACGCGGCGCTGGCGCGCGGTGGCTTCGCCGACCAGGAGCGCCCGGCGCTGGCCTATCCCGGCACGGTGCGCCTGCAGCGGCGCCCGGTCGGGACCGTCGCGGTGATCGTGCCGTGGAACTACCCCCTCGGGCTTACCGCGATGAAGCTCGGGCCGGCGCTGGCCGCCGGCTGCACCGTGGTGCTCAAGCCCGCCCCGGAGACGTCGCTGGATGCCGCCTACCTCATGGAGGCAATCGAGGAGGCCGGCATCCCCGCGGGCGTCGTCAACCTGATCACCGGTGGCCGGCAGACCGGTGACCTGCTCATCAGGCATCCCGGCATTGACAAGGTCTCCTTCACCGGCTCGACCGCCGCCGGCCGGATCATCTCGAAGAGCTCATCACCACCTATCCGTTCACGGACATCAACCGGGCGGTAGCCGATTCCGTCGCCGGCGTCACCGTCAAGCCGGTGCTCGTCTTCTGATCCGAGCATCGACCGGAACATCGACCGGAACGTGGACGGGCTGGCCGCCGGCCGCGGGAACCAGGCGCGGCGCTGTCCGGGTCGACTGCGATCGTGTAGCGGCGGACCAGCGTGGCGACAACCTTGAAGCACGCCGCGTCATAATCAAGGTTGTGGCGTAACCCTGATTATGGAGGCTGCTCAAGATGGCTGAGCTCCTACGGCGGCGCTGGGAAAGCGATCTCGGCGCGGGTCTGTCCCGGCGGGACCGACTCGGTTGCGACTACGAGGCGTACCTGCCGGACCCGCTGGTCGGCCGGAAGTGGCGTCTCGACGCCGCAACGGCGGCGGATGTCGCTGACGCCGAGGTCGCAATCAGCCGCCTCGACCGCGAGGCCGCTGCGCTACGAGGCACCGAGGTGCTGGCGCGCATCCTCCTGCGGGCCGAGTCAGTCGCCTCGTCTCGGATCGAAGGGCTCGAGGTCGGCGGCCGACGCCTCCTGCGAGCCGAGGCGGCACGCGGGTTCGACGAGCCCGCCACCGACATCACCGCAGTCGAGGTACTGGCCAACATCGACGCAATGGTGCGTGCAACCGAACTGGTCGGTGTCGGTGATCCCATCACGATCGCGTCTCTGCTTGACGTCCACGAGCGTCTGCTCGCCGCCGGCCACCTGGAGCGGCACGGCGGCAGGCTTCGAACCGAACAGAACTGGATCGGCGGGAGCGGTTACAACCCGTGCTCAGCCACGTTCGTCCCGCCGCCACCGGAGGCTGTGCCCGGCCTGCTCGAAGACCTCTGTGCATTCTGCGCCGACGACACTCTTCCGGCCGTCGCCCAGGCTGCCATCGCGCACGCGCAGTTCGAGACGATTCACCCGTTTGTCGATGGTAACGGGCGTACCGGCCGCGCGCTGATCCACATGGTGCTGCGGCGCCGCGGTCTCGCCGCAGGCGTCCTGCCCCCCGTCTCCCTGATTCTCGCGACCTGGTCGCGTGCGTACCTTGCCGCGCTGGCCGCAGCCCACTACATGGGTCCCGCGACCTCCGACGAGGCACAGGTGGCGACCGACTCCTGGGTCGCGCTGTTCGCCGCCGCCTGCACCCGAGCATGTGCGGACGCCGTCGACTTCGAGCGGCGTCTCGAGTCGCTTCGCGATGACTGGCTCCGCAGGGCCGGCCCCGTACGCACCCATTCCGCTCTCGAGAGCATCCTGCGCCTGCTGCCCGCAGCGCCGGTGCTCACCGTCCGCTCGGCTGCCGCCCTGTCTGGTCGAAGTCTGCAGGCAACAAACGAGGCAATCAATCGGCTTGTCAATGTGGGTGTTCTCCGCCAGATCACAGTAGGCCGCCGCAATCGTGCGTTCGAGGCATCCGAGGCCATCGAGGCATTCGCGTACCTTGAACGACGCCTCGCCAGCCCAGCAGGCGAGACCATCGTCAGCCCGCCCAGCCGCCGCGTACCCCAGAGGCCATGATCCATCCGGAGGGCAACGGTCACCTCCGCTGAGGCTGCGGCCTTCCTTGCCTTCTTGTGGTCGCGGATCTTGTTGCAGCTCTGATGATTAACGATGTCAGCTGCCGACAGGTAGCTCCCCACCTCGCCGAACGGTGTCGTGGCCTCTCGCCAGTCCGGCGCGTCGACACCGAGCTGCGGCCGAGGCGACGTGGGCCGCCAGGTACGGGTGGCCCCAGAATCGAGGGTGGTGCCTCGTCGTCGCGACACCATGTGTCGACCTGTCGACCTGTCGGACGCACCGACCGATCAGCCGCGTCTGGCTGGCGCAGCGGATCCGGCTGGCACGCTACGCTGACAGCGGGACAACGGGTCCGGGGGCCGCCGAGCCAGGGAGGTGCGTCGTGACCGCGGAGATCGTCCCTCCCGCCTGGATGCACCAGCAGATCACAGCGGAGCTGTACGACATGCTGTCCGAGGAGCAGTCCAGGGATATCGAGATTGTGGACGGGATGGTGGTCATGGTCCCGAGCGCGTCCCTCCAACACAACCGGCTTGCCAAGAAGCTGGCTGTCGCGATGGAGGCCGCGGGGGCACCGGAGTGGTTTGCCGATCTTGACTTCGATGTCCGGCTCCACGACGTGCCGCTCACCGTGCGTCGACCCGACATCGTCGTGTACCGAGCAAGCACGGTCGGGGTCTCGCCGATGCGCCCCGAGAACATCCTGCTGGTTGGTGAGGTGGTGTCGCCGGGCTCGGAAACCACCGATCGCGTCTTCAAGCCGGAGCAGTACGCCTCGGCCGGCATCCAGTTCTACTGGCGGATCGAGCAGTCCGCGGCCGGTGTCCCGCTCGTTCACACCTACGTGCTCGATCTGGCCGCGCGAGCCTACCGGGCTGGCGATGTTCACGCGGGTGTGGTCGAAGCCGCCACTCCATTCCCCGTGAAGATCGACCTCACCCAGCCATAGCACCAGCACGGCCGCGGAGTACTGACGAGGGCCGTCAGCTCAGGCGGTTCCTGCCCTGGCCGCAGCTTTCATCTGCTTCGTGCGTGCCACGGCGTAGTCCGCCGACCTGCGCCTATCTGGCCGGTATGCCTCCTGACCTCGGTGAACACGGTCTGATCTGGGCAGAAGCTTCGCCGTGATCGTCACGGGTGTGGTCCTGATGAGTCTCCCGGAATCCAACTGTTGACCGTGGTCCATGGGCATATGGCGGGCAGAACCCGGGCAGGATCATGAGGCGTCAGCGGGGCTGAGACCAAGGATGCTCGTTGGCAAGCAGAGAGCACCGGTGTCCCAGAGGATCACCGGAGGGTACCGAACAACGCGAGATCCCAGTCGCGGCGCACGGCGCGCTCGAATGCCTTCCCGCGCGCCAGCGGCCAAGTGCCCTGGTGGGCGCGAGCCTGCCCACCTCACGTTGAGTTTTCCAGTCAGACATATGCCTGGTCGGACGTGTCGTGCTCGATGCGGGGGACGCAATCGCGGCTGTCAGTTGTCGGTCTGCGTCTCCCATGCGGATCGGCTGATGGCGTACACATGCTGATTTTTACCGTGCAGGAACTCGGTGTGGTGGTAGGTCTCGCTGATCTTCTCGGCGACTCGGATCGACCTGGTGTTGTCGGCGTCGATGACGGAGACGACCTGATCGACGGCCAGCCGGTTGAAGGCGAACCGTAGCGAGGCTCGCCCGGCCTCCGGTCCGAACCCGCGGCCCCAGTGCGGTCGGGCGATGAACCACGCCGCCTCGACGCCGGGCCAGCCCGGCTCGTTCCACAGCCCGGCCCGGCCGACCAGCTCACCGGTGGCCGTTTCCACCACGGACCACAGCCCGTACCCCCACAGCGCCCAGTGCCCGAGGGTCGTCGCCATGTTCCGCCAGGTCGCGGACCGGTCCGCGGGACCCCCGAGATAGCGCATGAACTCCGGATCAGCCCACATGGTCGCGTAGTTGTCGATGTCCTCCGGTGCGATGGCGCGCAGCGTCAGACGCTCGGTGACGATCGTGGGGATGGCAAAGGTGGTCACCAGGTCGCCGCTCATGCCTTGGTGCCAGCGGTCAGTGCGGGGCGGGCCTGCCGTAACCGCTCGGTGAAATCCCGCACCGCCGGAATCGACCGGTGAGCGGGCATGAACATGGCATCCAGGTGGCGAACCCGTTCGGCGACCGTGTACGTATGGTTCGTTGAGAGCGCTGTGAGAACCTGTATGCCGACGGCCGCAGCCGCATCAGGTTCCGGCGCTGGTCGCAGCAGATGCGCCATGGCGAGGGTGAGCACGGCGTGCTGTTCTTCCTCGGCGGAGAAGTCCCCGCTGCGGTTCTGATAGCCGCTGATCGCCAGCGGTGCCCATTCAGCGACGGCCGTAGCGTCCCCGAGCCGGGCTGCGATCCCGGCGCGGAACATGGCCACCGCGGCATCACCGACCGGTGTTTCCCCCGGCGCCGGGCGGAAGTCACCGGCCGTCGCCTCCATCCGATCCAACGCCGCCCGCGCCGCCACGACGTCCCCGTTTGCGGCATGCGCCCTGGCCTCGTAGGCGGCCATGCGGGCACGGACGTAGGGATGGTCCCAACGCGCCGCGCCCCGCAGATGATCCAGAGCGGCCGTGTACCGACCCGTGTAGTAGGCGATCGACGAGTGCAGCGCGGCCACCGACGCCGCAAGGACCGGTTCCCCGGCTTCGTCGGCGTAGTGCCCGGACAGCATCGCGAACCGGCGGGCCGAACGCATGTCACCGGTGTTGAACGCCAGCCGGCCGAGGAAGAAGACGAATTGCCCGCCGAGCAGGGTTACCCGCGCCCGGGCCTGTCCTGCCGTCCGGCTGTCGAGGATCTGCTCAACCTGCCGCCAGCGGTCCACGACCCGGGGCAGTAGGGCGACATGGGGCACCGACGTGTACACCACGGCGATCTCGTCGACGTCGGCTTCCAACTCGGCGAGCGTCAACGCGCCCGGGTCTGCTGTCGAGATCCGCTGAAAGGTCTCGGCAGCGAGTGCCGACGCCGCGGCGAGCGCACCCATCCCCAGCATTTGCCGCCGGTCCGTGGAACTCACCTCCCCGCCGTCAGGTTCGCCGATGCCGTGTCGCGCCCGGTGGATCCACGCACGGAGCTGCACCAACTCTCCACCGGCACCCACCGCGGTGTCGATGGCCTCCACGACCACATCGGACGGCAGAAACCGGCCAGCTTCGGCCCGACTGATCCCAGCCCGGTCCAGGTTGGTACGCCGAGCGAGCTCGGCCAGACTGTGCATGCCCGCGGCAAGGCGTAACGCGCGGATACGCCCCGCGAGATGCGCAACCGCAGCCTGATCGTCCACCCGTGCCCTCCTGTCCAGCATGACGACACATGCGTGAGGCGTGCGTGACGATGCCTTCACGGGGTCACAGCTAGTGGGGTGGCCACCAAGGTTCGCCGGATCGGCGACGCCGGCACGACAAGGGTTTTCGATCCCCTCGGCCCAACCAAGGTTCGTGGCCATCCC
>NZ_CAKJTR010000041.1:28048-32887 GCF_917627355.1 Protofrankia sp. Cj3
ACCGTCATGGAATGTGTCGTGCCGGCACGATAACCGGCCGGCCACGCAGGCAGGACACAAATTGGGGGATGTCGTGCAACCGCCGAGGAGTTTCACCCGCCGGCCACCTGTGCCGGCGCAGATTCCGCGCTCCTTACCCCGGGCCGAGGCCCACGGCGATGTTCCAGCGGACGCGACGTTGTACGCGCTCGTCGTCTACGGCCCGGACCGACAGCCCGTCGAAGTCGTCCTGCCGTTCCCGACCGTCAGCGCGGCCGACCATCACGCGCAGAGCAGCAACCGGGACGGTCGCATCGTCCCGATCACGTTTCCGTTCCGCCCCCGTCAGGGGCCTTGAGACCAGGTCTCCCGGATATGGCCGTGCCCCGACCCGGGAGGCCTGACCGATGCGTGCCGGCCCGTGCGGGGCCCGTCCCTTCCTCGTCGTTGCGGG
This sequence comes from Protofrankia sp. Cj3, assembly GCF_917627355.1. Lineage (NCBI taxonomy): Bacteria > Bacillati > Actinomycetota > Actinomycetes > Frankiales > Frankiaceae > Protofrankia > Protofrankia sp. Cj3. The sequence goes on from NZ_CAKJTR010000041.1 coordinate 28,482, forward strand.
TGTGGCGTACGGGCCGGCGCGTACAACCAACACCCACCATCGAAAGGATCAACCATGTCCAAGGATCGCACCCGCAAGCCCGACCTCACCGATTTCGACCCCGACGCCGTCACCTGGCAGACGTCCAGTTTCTCCAACGGCGCCGGTGGCATGTGCGTACAAGCCGGCATGCACGACGGCGGAGTGGTCGTCCGCGATGCGAAGAACCCGGACGGGCTCGTGCTGTCGTTCTCCCGCGCCGAGTGGGCCGCGTTCGTCGACGGTGTCGAAAACGGCGACAGCGGAGACGAAGATGGTCGACGTTCCCGTTGTTGGGAGTGTCATGCTCGATCGGGTCGCAGCGGACGGGCGGCTGCGACCGTGGGCTCCGGAGGTCGGGCTTGACCGTAGTTACCCGCTCGGTGGTTTCCTGACCCATCGGCTTCTACGCGGTGACCCGCGCAAGGTTGTTCTCGTACGCAGCGGTGTGGAAGTCGCTTCCGGCAACCACCGGAGCCCTGGCCGCCGGCCTGCCAACAATCCGCTCGTCATTGTCCATGACTTCAAGTGGCGCGGCGATGTTGTCACTTATCTGGCGAGGCGGGCGGCGATGCTGGCTGCAGGCGGATGGCAGGAGCAGAGTCCCGCTGTCCGCGACGAGGCGCATCGACTTCTCGCCCACGTGGAGGAGCACGCTGGAAGGCTTGATGTGTCTGGGCAGGCTGTGCTCTTCCGGCCGGTGGCTATGGACGTTGTCCCGTCCTGGTGGGCTGACGAGTCTCGCGCGATCGTTGACACCTGGCGGCCTCCCGCCGGCTGACCGGCCAGCGCTACGACTGTTGGATGACTTCCTCACCCTCACCCGTCGGCTCCTCGAACCGGGCGAGGAAGTCATCCAACGCTTCGTCTGTGACGGTCAGCGCGTTGCCGTCGGTACGTTGGTTTCGTATGTGCAGACGGCGGCGCAACACCGAGCGGTCCGCCTTGAAGTACAGCAGATGCCACCGGCCGCCGTGTTCTTCCACGAGTTTCTTGTACCGGTCACGTCCGGCCCGGTCCCACAGGCCGCGATCTATCACCACGGATGTTCCTGCCTTGACCAGAGCGGCCAGCTCGGCCTCCACTTCGGTGACCACTGGGCCTTCCAGCTCGAAGTACCGGTGTTCCGGATAGTCGACGCCGTAGCGACCGTGCCGTGCATGTACCCGTTCGTCGACGGAGAGGCGCACGATGCCCTGGCCCTCCAGGTGCTTGGCGTAGGTCGTCTTGCCAGAACCGGTCAGGCCGCACAGTAGGAACACCTCGGCGACATCCCTGTCCTGCATCAGGAGACATCCCTTCAGCGCTTCGCCTGTCACCCGAAGACTATGACCACTCGACGCCGTCGCCGAACAGCGCCGTCAGCTACCGGTATCACTCTCTGGAGGTACCGAACCGTTTGTGCTGTTTTTGTCGATCTACTTTCACTGCCCTGGCTGGTGGGGAGCGACTGTCTTCGGAGCGCGGTCACTCTCCTCAGCGATAGTGCCGGTATCGTCGGCTGGCTCGCTGCTGTCGGTTGCGCTGTTCCGCTGACGGCGGCGCTGTACAGGCTGCGGGTAGCCGAGGGAGACCAGTTCCTTCGATGTCCACCCGGCTTCGAGCGCGGCCTTACGCGCGTCGGCGTAAACGGTTTCGGCGTTGGCCACCTGCTGCTGTACGGCAGCGAGTGCGTCGCGGATGGTCTGGCGGGCGTTGGCGGCATCGACGAGGTCTCCGATCGCGCGGATTCGCGCACCTTCTAGACCCGTCTTCCGCACATGCATCCAGTGTGTGGATAGTGTGATTTTTTGTTTGTCCACATCCAGCATCCCGATGAGATCACCGGCTATGCGGTGGCCCTGCCCGGCGACCGGGACCGCCAGGGAGTATCGGTCTGGTACAGCGGCGGACGGCTGGCCGCGGACCTGAGCCTGCCGCAGCTACGACGACGCTGGCAGGTCCCGACCTGCCCGGCCGGTACAACCGATTCTGCTGACCGGCAGCGGTTGCGCGACCTTGCTGCCCGCCGCCAGGCGGTTACCACAGCGACTGCGGCTGCCGTCAGTGCCGCCGAGCACCTGGCCGCCGACGTCGCCGGTGACCCCGCCAGGGAACAGGATCAGGAAGCGGTGGCGCACGCCGTCGGGGACTTGGCCGCCGCCGTCGCCCACGTCCTACACGGGCCAGACGATGGGCCGATGCACACGGCCAGTGAGCGCATTGCCCGGGCGGCCCGGGCCCGGTGGGCGGCCACCCCGCACACCACTCCGGCCGCCGAAACCGTCCGGGCAGGGGCGCGGATTCTGCTCGCGCTCGGCCGTGCCGGCCCTGGCGAGGCAACCGATTTCGCCCGGCTTGTGGAGGCGTTGCTGCGACTGGCCGAGGCCCTGGCCTTCCTCCGTGCCGCCCAGCAGCGCCATATTCAGGCCGAAGCCGCCGTGGCTGCCGCCCGGATGTTGGCCACCCACATCCCCGGCCAGTCGCCCGTACCACCACGGGTGGCGCATGCAGGGGCGCGCAGCCCTGCCCGTTCCGCGTTGCCGCCTCGGCCTCGGGGGCGGTGAACATGCCTTTCCACGAAGCCGGCGGGTAGCTCGTGCGTCCAAGACTTGATGCTGCGGCGGGAGTGGGACTCGGCCATGGGGTGGGCTGACGCTTCCGGAAGACTGTGTGGGTCGGGGTCGGGAACGGCAGGCCTGTGGCTCTCGCCACGCACCGTCGTGACGGTCGTTTGACCAGCGGGTCACCGTCCGGTGGTCGGCGGTCGGTGGCCGGGTGATGCAGGTGATCGGGGCAGTGTGGCAGAAGAGGAACGCGGGCTGTGGTCCGGAGAGCCGGGGCGGGGGAACGTTACCCTGGCTGCGTCCGTCATGGCGGTTGGTGGCATGCGTGGAGGAGTCGGGTGGAACAGTGGGCGGGCTAGAGTGTCGATCTCGGCGAGTTGAGGAGTCCATTCCGGGCCAGCCTCGCCTGCGAGTGTGCGTTGTACGGCTTGGAAGTCGCCTGTTTCTTGTGGAGTCCAGGGCCGGGTCCGTTCGGTCTCGATTGCGGCTCGTAAGCGGGGCGGTTCGGCCCACTGGCCTGCGGGGGTGAGGTGGTTGAAGTAGCGGGGTTCTGCTTCGCCACGGCGAAATACCGCAACCTGGTCGGCAAGATGGTGGGTATCGATAAGGTCGGCAAGGTCGAGAATACCGGCGTAGGAGTGGCGGGCGTTTTCCGGTGCTGTTAGTCGTCCACGGCCCCGGTCGCGGACCTGTTCGTGGTAGCGGTGTATGATTCCTTGCCGGCTCATGGCTTCGGGAACTCCCATGGTGGCGACGGCTATTTGGTAGCCGGCTTCCCGGTAGCGGCTCATATCTTCCGCGACCCCGGCGGGGTTATCGGCTGTTGCCTGTACAAGAGTATTGAGTCGGTGGTGACGGGCATAGTCCTGGATCATGTGCATCCACCGGCGACCGTCGAACCGGGTGCGAACCGCCATGGTCTGGTCGTTTTCGGCCATGAATTGTTCATAGGATGGATGAAAAGGCTTGTAACGGTCGCTGTCGACATCGATGAATCCGCCCTTGCCGTCAAAGATAGCGCCGATCTGCCGGGCCACCCGCGACTTCCCCGCGCCGGGCTGGGCGACGAGGAACACGACGGTTGGGCGGGGCTGCGGCCGGGCATGACTGGTCTCTACAGGAACGATTTTTTCCTGGAAGATTCTTTCCGCTTCGGCGGCGGGGAGCTGGTCGGGGATGGGAGTGGGCTGGGTCACGCCTGCTCCTGTATCTGGTGGGCGATGTCGGTGAACCGGATACGGGCCTCGGCGACAGCAGCCGGGTCGGCCGGGTCGAGGGTGTCCCGGGCCCGGGCGCAGGCAGCCTGTTCGTTTTTCCATCGTTCCAGCCTGGCCGGGTCCGGATGGAGTTTGTTTTCCTCGGCCGTGATACGGGCGGCGTATGCGCCGACTGCGGCGTGCCCGGCTTCTAGTGCCGCTTCATAGGCTGCGACTTCTTTGCTGTCCCAGGTGAATGGTTTCATGTCGGAGAATACGGACGACTCGAAATCCGCGGATTCTGCCATGTTTTTCATCCTTTTATGGTGTTCGGACAGATGGTGTGGTGGGGCTTGTCGGCGACCCGGCGGCGCGTTCGCTGGCGGTGGTGTCGCAGGCGCGGGTCAGCCGTCCTCGCCTCCTACCGCGGGGTCGAAGTGGCCGGGTGGGACCGGGGTGACGGGTAGGGGCCGGTCGGGTTCGTGACGGTCAGGGCGGCAGGCGCGGAACGGTCCGGAGGGTCCGCACAGCACTGCCAGGTGGGGGTCGAGGTAGGACACGTGCCAGGTGGCGATGCCGGTGTTGGGGTCGGTACGGGCATGTTCCCAGGCTCGCCACAGTGCTTCGAGGCGGATGACGGCTTCGG
>NZ_CAKJTR010000041.1:33515-34198 GCF_917627355.1 Protofrankia sp. Cj3
CTGGTCCCGGACACGGCGGTGGATGTGGGGGTGGCGTGGGCGGTGAGGGTGGCCATGGCCTGTGTGGACGCCGCGGTGATCGCGGTGGCGTGTGGGCCGGTGTACCAGGGGCGTAGCCGGACCGCGGCCGCGCGTAGGCCGGTGGCGAGTAGCAGTGCGGTGCCCTTGGGCATGGCGCGGATGTCGGCGGCCTCCAGGATCCGCTGGCGGCGCAGGGAGACCTGTGTGGACGGGCCGCCGCGGCTGTGGGACACCGAGGAGATTTCGATGTCGTGGTCGCCGACGAGCCGGGAGAGGTCCTCGGCGTGGCGGGGGTCGTCGATGCCGGCGCCGACGAGTTTGATGGTGGCGGCGGACCACAGGGCGTCCATGCCCTGTTCGCCCCATACTCCGACGCCTTGCCGGTAGGACTGCAGGATCGTGATGGTGACCAGGCCGCGGGAGCCCAGGTGGGAGTACAACCGGGGCAGGTCGGCGATCTTGCAGATGTTCGCGGCCTCATCCAGCATGATCCGCATGGGGGGGTCGAGGCGGCCGCCGGCGGCTTCGGCGCGGCGGACCGCGGCGCGCATGACCTGGTCGACGAAGGCGGCGACCAGCGGACTGGCGGCGCCTTCGTCGTCCTTGGACAGCAGGTACAACGTGTCGCTGCTGGTGGCGAAACGGTCGACGTCGAGCAGCGC
>NZ_CAKJTR010000041.1:34680-35222 GCF_917627355.1 Protofrankia sp. Cj3
CTGGTGGCGGCGGCCAGCAGCAGGCTGGCGAGCAGGTCCCCGGCGGCCGCGGCCCAGAAGTCCCGGGATGCCTGCCCGCCGCGGATCTCCTGGAGGAAGTGGGAGGCGAGCCGGTCGGCGTCCTCCACCCCACGCACAGCCGCCAGGGGGTTCCACCACCAGATTGGCGGGGCGTAGGCGATCTGCTGGGGATCGAACACCCATACCGTGCCCGTCGCTGCCCGCAGGGCGGCGGTGGTCGCCCACAGGTCGGCTTTGTTCGCGGTGGCGACGACCGCGCCGGGGGCGTCGAGGATGACCGGGACCGCCAGCGCGGTGGTCTTACCGGCGCGGGGGGCCATGACCGCGACCGCGACGTCCTCGATGGTGGGTTCGAAGACGAACGGACTGACGGAGGATCCGGTCCGGAAACCGATGTTGATTGCGGCGAGGGCCGCACCCAGCGGGGTGTGGGCGAACCCGGAGGCCCGGTCGTCGGCCAGGATGTGCGGGCCCGCGGTCGGTGACACCGGCAGGGCGAAGCCGTGGAAATCCATCCAGCG
>NZ_CAKJTR010000041.1:35695-36418 GCF_917627355.1 Protofrankia sp. Cj3
GGCCACCGGCCCGCCGGTCCCCGAGACCGTCCCGGCCGTACCCGCGGTCGGGGCCGGCGCCGGCGCCGGGGAGCCGCCCCGGTTGCCGAGGACCAGCCCGACGGCGATCCCGACCGCGACCAGCCCGGCCGCGGCCAGGATCCGCACGCCGGGGGAGAAACGACGCCGGTCAGCCATCCCCGTGTCCTAGCCGGCGAGGGTGAGGATGGTGGACAGCAGGATCGGCCCCATCGCGATCAGGGAGACCCCCAGCAGGGTCCAGGGCACCCCGAGCGCGCCGTCCGCGGACATCGCGTGCCGGTTGCGCCGCCCGATCATCATCTGGATCGCGCAGATCGACAGGCCGATTACTCCCGCGACCAGCCCGCCGTACTTCACCAGGGCGATGAACCAGTCGGTGACGTTGGTGACCTGCTGGGGGGCCGAGGGCGCGGGATTGGGGATCCGCCAGATCGGCGTGCTGGCGGGTGTGGGCTGGCCAGCAGGGGCCGGGGTGTCGGCGGGCAGAGCGCTGGGAGCGTCGCCGACCGCGAGATACAGCGAGGCCAGAAACCGGCTCACGGATGGATGTCTCCTTCTGCGTTCAGAGCGCTGCGGGCGGCCGTGGCCGCTGCCGCCAGCGGCGCGGGTATCCCGCCATGCAGCGGATCGGCGACATAACGCCAGCGGGTGACATACGGCAGTCGGTAGACGGGGGTGTGCGCGGCCAGCAGCCGCAGCCGC
>NZ_CAKJTR010000042.1:0-470 GCF_917627355.1 Protofrankia sp. Cj3
CCTCAGGGGGTCGGGAAGTTGCTGCATCGAATGGGGTTGTCACCCCAACGTCCGCTGACGCGGGCTTGGCAGAAGGATTCGGACAAGGTTAAGAAGTGGAAGGAGGAGGACTACCCGAAGATTCGCAAAGAAGCCCAGGTGGAAGGCGCTTCGATCTTCTTTGGGGACGAGGCGTCGGTCCGCACCGATTTTCACTCTGGCACGACCTGGGCCCCAGTAGGACAAACGCCAATCGTGCACGGAACTGGTGACCGGGATTCCGTCAACATGATTTCCGCAATATCGGCTCAGGGTAAGCTGCACTTCCAGCTTCTCGACAACCAGAACGTGAACTCGAAAATCTTCATCGAGTTCTGCGAGAAGTTGTTGCACGATATCGACGGCAAAATCTATCTGATCGTCGACGGACACGGCTCGCACAAGTCGAAGGAAACTCAGGCGTTCGTCAAGTCGACAGACGGGCGTCTTAA
>NZ_CAKJTR010000042.1:937-8727 GCF_917627355.1 Protofrankia sp. Cj3
GGGCGTAACGGTCGTGGACGACGACCCCGAGCATCCGGCCGAGCAGGAACAGCCGGAAGCTGGCCTTGTCGCGGCGTCCCAGCATGAACAGGGTGAACAGCAGCGTCGACGCGGAGAGCACGGAGCGCTTCTCGCCCTTCGGGCCGACCTTCAGCGGCGTCTCGTCGAACCCGACGACCTTCTCGGACGCGATCCGCTGCTCGATCGCGTCGACCGACTCGGCGACCGCGTCCGCGCCCAGGGCCAGCAGCGCGTGCAGCCAGCCCGTCGACACCTCCACCCCGCACAGCTCGGCGATCGCCTCCCGGGTCCGCTCGACCGGCAGATGCTGGCGGACCAGGAAGTACAGCGCGAGCGCGCGCAGCTCCGGCCCATAGGACACCGGCGCGCCGGTGTCCTATGGGCCGGGCAGCCACGTGGCGACGCCCACACCCGCACACGACCTGGTGAAGATCATAGCCCCGGCCGTCCCACCCGCCGGCGGCTCCGGCGGCTTCCACCCCGGGATCGCGTCGTCCGTGGACGGCGACAACGAGGAGTTCCGCGAGTTCCGCGACGCCTTCCGCTCCAGGTCAGCAACCCGAGCTGTGCCGTTGTGATTGTCCGAGGCGGATAATAGCTCTGTGACCGTCGATCTTCGTGACAGCCGGATCGCCGAGGTGTGCCGGCGCTACGGCGTAGCTGAGCTGTCCGTCTTCGGTTCGGTGGCTCGCGGCGACGACACCGACGGATCGGACGTCGACCTGCTGTATGTGCTGGCACCCGACTCGACTCTTGGCTTCGAGATCGTCGACCTTCGAGATGATCTAGAGAAGATCGTCGGCCGTCGCGTCGACCTGGTGCCCAAGTCCCGGTTGAAGTGGGTCATCCGTGACCGAGTGCTCGCGGAGGCACGGGTCCTATGCGGCGTGATGAGCTCTACCTCGTCGACATGATCGAAGCCGTGGTCGCCGCGAGGGCGTTCGTCCAGGATGTCGACGAGACCGCGTTCCTGGAGAGTGATCTGATCTAGAGTGCTGTCCTCCAGAAGCTCCTGGTGATCGGTGAGGCGGCCGGACGAGTCTCTCCCGAGATCCGCGGGCGCTGGCCCGACCTGCCGTGGCGGTCCGTCGCAGGTTTCCGCAACATCGCCATCCACGCATACTTCGAGGTCGACTGGTCAATTGTCTGGGGAATCGCCACGACCGCTCTGCGGGAAATCCAGCAGCAACTACTGACGCTCCTCAAGGCGGAGTTCCCGCTCGTCGCCACCCAACTCGACCGACCGCGCTGACCGCGCTTTCTTCTTCACTTTCCACGTCCGACCACGGGCGGCTACAGGCCGGCGGTGGAGACCTCGCCACGCCGCGGCCGGTCTGGAGGTGTGACGTCGATGGATGGCTGGGCGCCCGGAACCGCCAGGTGTATGGAACGTGCGTTCGACTCGGGAGGTGATGCCGCGTCTGGTGTGGTCGCGGGGCATCGTCCCTGGTCAGAATCGCGTGGCGACCGGGCGGACAGTGATCTCAGAGAGCATCTCGTTCATTTTGCGATGGTTCAGTCGGATTTCTGGCGGTGGCAAGGCGAGGCAGGGTCGGAACCGTCCCGCGTCAGAGCCGCCTCAGGCGGTGCAGACGATGGCGCAGGTGAGTCGATACCCCACCTCGCCGTTCCTGAGTCCCGACAATTGCCGTGTACAGGACCCGACAAACTTCGCCTATCTGGACGAGATGCTCTCTAAGAGCGAGTGGCGCCGCCGCGCCTAGGGCTCGCGTCAGCCATCCGGAGCCGAAGAAGGCGTCCAAGTCGGCGACCATGCGCCGCGCGACATCGCCGCCATACTCATTGAGGAAGTCGATTTAGCCTAGTCCGGTGCCATACCTGCCTGGCCGACCCCAGATCAGGACGGTCCTGTCGTCTCCCGCCGACGCAAGAAATGTGTCTCCGTCCGGGCGGGGCACTGGAGTCACAGTCCGAACTGGACCCGTGTGGCCGATGAGAGGGGTGGCGGTGGGCTGACCGGTGAGGGCGTCCCACAACCTCACGACGCCGTCGTCACCGCCGGACGCGAGCAACATACGCCCATTGTGTTGCGGTACGGCAGCAACGGTTCGGACTGGGCCGATATGGCCGTAATCCGGATCACGCAGCCGTGCTGCTCTGTCGTCGCTGCCGGACACCAGCAACGTTCGGCCGTTAGGCAAGGGCACGGCGGCCAATGCACGCACCCAGTCGGTATAGCCACTGAGCGGACCGGCGGCCAACTTTCCGGTCGACGGATCCCATAGCCGCACTGTTCGGTCGACACCACCTGATGCGAGCAGAACCCGCCCATCGGGAATCGGCACGGCAGCGAGTGCTCGCACCCAGTTCGTATGGCCCAAAAGAGGGCGGGTGGCGGGCTCGCCGGTCAGCGGGTCCCACAGCCGCACCGTCTCATCGTCGCCAGCGGATGCAAGCACCGTTCGGCCGCCGGGAAGCGGTATTACGGCCAACGCCTGTACCCAGTCGGTGTGGCCGGCGAGTATCCTAATGACGCAACCGGTGGACGGATCCCACAACCGTATCATCTTGTCTTGGCCCCCGGAGGCAAGGAGGGTTCGACCGTCGGAAAATGGTATTGCGGCCAATGACGTCACCGCGCCGGCATGTCCGGTGAGTGGCTCGTTTATTGCCTGTCCGCTGATTGGATCCCACAAACGCACAGACCCATCGGCGCTAGCTGATGCAAGCAAGATTCGGGCGTCAGGAAGCGGCACCGTAACCAGTGCCAGGACTGCTCCAGCGTGACCAGTTAGGGGGTCAGCGACTTGTGCCTGTGCGGGATCCCAGAGTCGAACTGTCCGGTCGTTGCCTGCCGAGGCAAGCAGGGTCCGCCCATCAGGCAAAGGTACTGCGGTAAGAACTCCGACGGGGTCGACGTGACCAATGAGAGGATCGGTCGCGGACTGGCCGTTCACCGGATCCCACAGTCGCACCGTCTCGTCGTCACTCGCAGACGCGAGGAGGTTCCGCCCGTCGGGCAGAGACACCACAGCCAACGATCCAACTGCGTCGGTGTGACCTTCGAGAGTGGCGACAAGCCGTCCGTCTGTGGGATCCCAGAGATAGACGTCTGGCCCCTCTCCCGCAGAAGCAAGTAAGGCCCGCCCGTCGGGCCCGGGTACTACCGTCAATGCCCATATGCTTTCGCCGAGGCCGATGAGGTGATCGGTCTCCGCGATGAGGGGACCGGTCGCCAATCGAGACCGGACCGGATCCCATAGCTGGACGATGCCCTGATCGTCTCCGGAGGCTAGAAGAGTTCGTCCATCGGTCAGAGGTACCGCGGCGAGTGTCAGCACCCAGTGATCGTGGCCGGCGAGAGGCTCGGCGAAAGGTCGTCCACTAACAGGATCCCATAGCCGTATCGTTTTGTCGTCGCCCGCCGAAGCAAGCACGATCCGCCCGTCAGGAAGTGAGATGGAGATCAATGCGCGGATCGCACTGCGATGACCTTTTAGTCTACGTATCGCGGGCATCCCGTGAATGGGGTCCCACAGCCTCACCGTACCTTCGGCGTCCCCTGATGCAAGCAGGGTCCGACCGTCGGGAAGGTGTAGTACGGCCAGTACTCGCGCGACGTCGACATGACCGTCCAGCGGAGCACAAGCGAGTTGGCCGCTGACTGGATCCCAGATCCGCACCGTGCCATCAGCACTCCCGGAGGCGAGAAACGTCCGCCCATCGGAAAGAGGTACCGCGATCAATGCTCGAATCGTAGCGGTGTGGCCGGTTAGCGGGGCCTTAACCTGCTGCCCGCTGATCGGATCCCATACCCACACCACCCCTTCGTCGTCAGCGGAAGAAATCAGGGTGCGCCCATCTGAAAGCGGCACGGGAGCCAACGCCCGCACTACTCCAGTGTGGCCGGTCAATATGCGATGAGGTATACCCGTCCACATGGCCGTTGTTACGACCCACGGGCGACTTACCTGTCGCGTGCAGGATGCAGCGAGGGCGTGGGCACGGACCTTACGCGCCCAGATATGCAGCCACCACAATTGCTCATCGCTAGGGTGAGCCGGCCATTCATCGATGGCCTGTTCGTAGGCGTTGACAGCAGCGACGCCTTCCGCTGTTTGCAGCCTCCGCCGGTGGCGCAAGATATTTCCGGGATGGCAGGCTAGCAGAAATCCGGGGTCATTGACCAAATCATCGAGGACGCCGGCAAGAGCGGCATGTTCAGGCAGATATGCCACGGCGTAGTTGCTGGTCTCCTGCCAGATTCGCTCGTCACGGGCTCCGGCCGGGATCAAGGCGGCCGTGATGCGCTGGTGCGCCGATTTGTTTGCGGCGGCAAGCTCGAAAGCGAGATGGCGAAGATCCTCGTCGTCCATGTCTTGCAGCGACGTTCCTGCACAGAAGTCTCGAAGGCTCTGGTGACGTGGCAAGTACCGATCAGGATCGCCGCCGGCTCGCAGCGCGAGAAACGGCCGGAAAATCCCGCGCAAGAGTTTGCGAACCTCGTCCTCAGGTACTCTAGCCCACTCTGCGATCGCCGCGGCCGGTTGCGGTTCGCGGATTGCGGTCAATGTGGTAAGAACTGGCAGCCCGTGCATCCGCCAACCGCTCTCGCCCAGCTCGGCGCGCCAGCGAGCCAAGTTATCGGCGTAGTAGCCGGCGAGTCCAACCGGCAGTTGGTCGACTTCGGTGGGCTGGCGTCGCCCGTCTCGTATCTGATCGAGTACCGTCAGAGCGTAGATCCATACGCCGCCGGAGCGGTTCAGCAGCGTTTGACAGAATCGGCTGGCGGTTAGGTCGGATGCACGCATCGCGTCCGCGAGCTGCGGGTCGGTGCCAGTGATCAAAGTCAGGTAGTCAAGTAGGTCCTCGCGGTTGGCGGCGCTCTCGACGTCGATTCGTTCGACCACTCTGGAGCCTGCGGGGATGGCCACCGTTTTCGGTCGAGTGGTCGCGACGATGACCGTTCCTGGTGGAAGACTGGGCGGGAGGCCCAGCGGGAGCTCTCCTCCCAGTGCAGGCGGAGCTTCATCCAAGCCGTCTACGAGAAGCACGACTGGTGTGCCGGGTTGATGACGATCTCGGCTCGCTGCCGCCTCACAGAGGCGGCCGTACAGCCAGGTAGTCGTATCGGCAGCGTCAGGGAGAACGCCGCCGGGAGCTGCATCATCAAGCTTCCACTGGGCAATTAGCTGCGCGGCAAGGTTACGCCTAGCGATCTGTGGACTACGGCCCTCCGCGAGCCGCGTGAAGTGTGCTGGCCATGCCCGTGTGAATGCGAGGTAGGTGGCCAGGGCAGACTTGCCCATGCCGGCCTCGGCCTCAACGAGCAGGTAGCCGCCACGGCGCAGCTGCACACATCGCGAAATAAATTCGTCGATTCGGGCGATCAGATCCTTGCGACCGCGGAACCGGCTGACCGGGTTGTCCGGCTGAGCGGGGTCGACTAATCGCAGGTCGCCCGGCAAAGGGTCAAGAGGGATCGTCGCCTGACGCAGCAACCGAAACGAACCGGCGAACCATTGATGGAGGACCTGTCCGTAGTTGACTCCGACCGCCTGCCCACCCCGCTGCGCGGCCACATCCCCGACCCTGACCGGCATCTCCCGGTCGCGGGTCACGAAACGCCCCCGTTCTGCTGTGTGTCCCCTTGGTCCGGCTTCGCATCCTCCCGCGTCGCGTCGGCCGGCGGCTGCCGACCGGCCCGGCGCTGGACGATCTGTCCGAAGTTCACCCCAACCGCGATCCCGCCGCCCGGCGCTGACACGTCCCCAACACGGATCCCACCCGCCGCCGACGCCCCCGCCGACGGCGGATAAGGCAGTGGCGCGGCGGGAAATGTCGGTCCGGCTGTCGCTCCCGTGCTGCCTGGGAAGATCGGCTCGACCGTAGGCTTGGCTCGCCCGCCGGACACCGCGAGCCGGGCCCAGGCCACCAAGTCCTCCCGTGCTTGCTGCGGAGAACGGTCGAACACATCGAACGAGACAACCTGGCCAAGGATCCCCGGCCGGGGACAGTCCTCAACCCGGACCACCAGCAGCCGCCGCGCGATCCCGGCAGGGTCCGCAGCCCATGCCGCTTGCCATTCTGCCGTCCCGAACTGCGAGCGGCCATAGGCCTCGGACAGCACCGCCACCGTCCGCGCCGCGCGCGTCACCCCGTTCTGCATCCCGACGACAAAGTTCGTCCCCGGTACCAGGTCCCACGCTTGGACAAGCACCCGGAAACCGCCGGCCTCCTCGAGCTGCCAGGCGATCCACTCCGCCCACTCTCGGTCGGCCTCCGTGTACGACACGAAAAAGTCCCAGCCACCCCCACCGTCCGTAGTCGCGTCGACGCCGCCCCCGCCTGTCACGCGAACAGTGTGACACCACAACAGACCGCCCCAGCAGCGATGAAAGAGGACCGGCGGGACGCTGACAAGCAACGACGCCCGGCGCGGTGGCCGACCAGCCGTCGCGTGATCCCATGCGGATGGGGTGAACCGTCGCTGACGCTGGTCGACACAACCGGCCTGCCGGCTCCTCACGGACGTGGGGGTGAACCACGAGATCTGGCGCGCAGGCCGGATCCAGAAGTGCGCGCCACGCGGGTGGGGGTGAACCGCCGGAGCGGCGACCGAGTCGGACCTAGCTCGCGCTGCCTCCGCGCGGTCCGCCCTGCGTGCTCGACGGTGTCAGGCTGCTCCGTTGGGCGGCCGGCTCTGCCAAGGTGTCGAGCGTGGCTTTGGTGTCGGTGCGTAGCTGCGTGACGAGGCTGCGTGCCGCGCCTGCGCCGATGTGGAGGCGTTTGCGGAGGGTCTCGGCGGAGATGGGGCGGTGGTGGAGCTGCCAGTGGAGAACGTCCTCGGCGCGTGCGCGGTGGAGCAAGTCCTGCTCCCGTGCGCCCGGTCTGTCTCGGCGAGCTACTGGCACCTGTCCCACGGATGGCGCTCCTGCCGCAGCCGGGCCACGATCTTGCGGCACTGCCGGTCGGTCGGCCACGATTGACTCGGTCGTGTCGTCCGCTGCCTGTCCGGCGAGCGCGATCGGGCTCGCGGTGGTGGTCTGCATGGCTTGGAGCAGGCTCGGCCCGACCTCGGCCCATCCGATTCTCTCTGCTTTGTGACAGCGCCTCGTTGTCTCGTTACCCGCCGCCGATCGTCTCGTTGTTCTTCTGTCGGTGTGCGTGCCATGTCCGCACGGTCGCCGGGCGCGCATGGCATCTTCTTCTTCGGTGCAGGTTTGAAAGCCGGGATCGCGACACGCGACACTACCCGCCGAATCAAACGAGACACGCAGACTGCGGACAGAAATCCGATAAGGAGGAGCGGGCCGACGGCGTCGAAGGCGGCTTTGCCGTAGTGGCCGGCGATGAGGGGTTCGGCGATGTTCAGCGTGAGCGTTACCGTGCTGGAGAAGATGAGCAGCTGCCGCGCCGAACGAAGCACCTCCACCGGCCCGCCGTGCAGGACGAGGTGCCGCGTGCCAACCAGAAGTGCGACGACCGAGAGGTCGACCGCCGGTGCCACAAGGAACGCGACGTACGTCGGCACCCCCAGACGGATACCGAGCGTCGCCACGTTCCCGAACGCGAACAGGAACGTCAACCCGACGACGATCCCCACAATCGCGGTCACCAGACGGACCGGAGCGTCCGGACCCGCCAGATGTGCGGAACGCGCGTTCGATTCTGTCCGTGATGTTGGAGGCTGGGCGGTCACTCGGCATCGCCCCTGGTCAGGAGTCGTGTCGCGACCGGTCGAACGGTGATCTCGGGACCCTGAACCATGATCGAACGGTTCTTATTGTGGTGCGCTAGGTCCACCA
>NZ_CAKJTR010000042.1:9146-9864 GCF_917627355.1 Protofrankia sp. Cj3
CGGAGAGTGATTAGCCTCTGACCTGGGCAGATAAGTTGCACCTACCAGCCCAGGGCAGCGACTGCTACCTAAACGCCCAGCTCGGCTGCATGATCATTCGGTTCGTACGGAAACATGGTCTCCGCTTGACCGGACGCTTTAGTTGCTGTACGTGACATCGGACCGCCCGCTGGCGCTGTGGAGCGCGCCGTCGACGCCAGCCTGATGTAGAGGGTCGTGTCGATGTGCCTGGCAGGCGTACCGCTGACCACGGTGTGATCTGTCGAGATCGCGGCGCTCCCGACGCTCCCGACGCCGACTGCCCCGAAAGGGCCGGGTGCGCACGGAGTGTCGCCACGTTCGGGTCGAGGTCATCGTGCGATCAGCGAGACCGCTTCCCGTGCGGGTCCCGCCGGCGCGATCCGACCTCCCAACGGCTCGCAGATCTTCTTCTCGATCGGCTCGGCGCCGCGCTGGTCATGGCTGTGGGGTGAGCGGGAGTACGAGTAGCTGTCCGGACCAGCTGCCGATGTGGAGGTCTCGGGCGCCGTGAAGTCCTGCTGCTTGTAGTAGCGCCACGATGGAAGCGACGCTGCTCGACGTCCGCGCAGACTGGGACTGGAGCAGCTCCTGGGCTGGGACTTCCCCACCATGGCCATGGCCGCGACCCGGATCGGCCGCCCCGACCTGGCCGTTGACACCCTGCTCACGAACTCGGCCAAGAACCAGTACTCACCGG
>NZ_CAKJTR010000042.1:10323-31166 GCF_917627355.1 Protofrankia sp. Cj3
CGCCCTGCCGATCGACCTCCCGGCAAACGGCGGCCTGCTCGCGGCCGTCTCCCTCATGGCCGCCGGCTGGGACGGTGCCACCGACTGCCCAGGATTCCACGCGACGCCGGCTGGACCATCCGCCACGAGGGCTTCACCGTCTGGCCCTGACATCGGTCGAAATTCGAGAACCAACGCGGCGGACTGGGGGACCATCCACGACTGCGCACATACTCGACGAGATCAGTCCTGCGGGCGATGTTCGGAGCGGTAGCGGCCGGGGGACTGGCCGACGACGCGTTTGAAGGCGCGGGCGAAGGCGAACTCCGAGTCGTAGCCGACGTCGCCCGCTATGCGGCGCAGCGGCGCCCGTCCCTCGCGCAGCAGCCGGGCGGCGACCGTCATCCGCGGGCTGCGCCTGACGATCCTGCCCCAGCCCGGACCTCGCCGCACGGATTGCCGCGGCCGAGCAGGACTGCTGCCCGTTCATCGCCTTCACCTCGCTGCTGGCGCGCTGACCGTCCCCACTCCCCAGACCGCCGCCAGCCTGCTGGCTGACGCACAGCAGGGAACTGTCCTGTCGGCCGCGAACGTAAATTCCTTTCCGCGCGGCGGAGAGTTGCTTATGCAGTCACCGGCACGCCGCCCGATCGCCGGTCAGGCGGCACCGGCCATGTCGGCGGGGGGAAATAATGAGCATGTCATTCCGGTGGAAATGTGATGCCTGCGGTGCGCAGTATCTGGCCGGCGGGGCCGACCAGTCGGCCATCCGCGGCCATCCGGAGTACCTCTTGGGCTGG
This sequence comes from Protofrankia sp. Cj3, assembly GCF_917627355.1. NCBI lineage: Bacteria > Bacillati > Actinomycetota > Actinomycetes > Frankiales > Frankiaceae > Protofrankia > Protofrankia sp. Cj3. The sequence goes on from NZ_CAKJTR010000042.1 coordinate 11,103, forward strand.
TTCGGGGGCTGTCTGGGGCGGGATCACGAGCAGCACGAGTCGCGGCCCGTAGCCGCCCGACAGCGTCACCGTGTGCGGATCGAGGGTGCGAAACCAGCTGACCCGCACCGACGGGCCGGTGGCCGTCGTGAACCGGCGAGGAATGTCGGTCCAGATGTCACCGTTCACCGACATCCGGCCGACCGTCTCACCCGCGTCCGACAGTGCTGCGACGAGCGCGGGAAGCTCGCTGGCCAGGCGCCAGGATTGCGGCCACCACGCGCCGTCGAAGGATTTTCGACCGAGTGCCACGGCCAGCGACAGCCTGCCGCTGCCGGCAGCGAGCCCCGGGCGCGCGCCCACCGCCGCGGTCCGCAGCCTCGTGGGAGCGCCGCCGTCATCGTCCATACGCGAGGAATCAGCCTGGTCGAGAAGTACAGTCATCGGGCCTGTCATCATGACGGCCGCCTCACTCCGGCGACGAGAACCACCGGATGGCCCAGACCGGTGCCGACATCGACTTGGCATCGATACCCGTGACTTTCCGGTCTGTTATGACAGTAGCACCGCGGACCCATACCCGAACGATCGCGATTTTCGTCCCGGCGCTCGTCGCGGGAGTGCGGAAGGCGGGCCGTCAGCGCACCGACGGTGGTTCGGCTTCGGTAGCCCGGTGATGTCGAGCCACGCGGCGGAGCTGGAAGATGCGCCCCACGCCTGGTATCGCGAGGAGCAGCGCGCCAGCGATCGCCGCGAACAGCAACGCGACCCCGAGTGGTAGATGGCCGTCGATTCCCAGGAACGACACGGTGACCCGCTGGCCGTTCTCCACGATGAAGATCAGAAGAAAGATCAAGATGAGAGCCGACAGGATCGCGACGGTCCAGATACGGCTCGTCCGGGTCGACCGCACCACATGATCCTCGGGCACGCGCGGTGGGCCATCGGCTTCGGGCTGTTGGACGAAATCGGTAGCCATGACGGCTCCTTGTCCCGGGAAATTGACCCAGAAATTGGGGGCTGGCCCGATCGGCGACTGCCGCCGGCGTCCCGTCTTTGAGTATACGCCCCGATATCAGCATGCCGACATGCGCGCGAGCGGCACCCATCGCCCGCAAGGCTGAGGTTGACAAATGACGCCGGAATCTCGTCCGCACGGCCGATCGATGGGAGCTGGCGGTGGAACCGGCGCCGAGTCTCGGACGGCTATTAATCCGAGCATGGATGCCTGGCGCCGGTGCAAAGCGGTGGTTAGGCGTACAAGTCCCCCGGGGTTCGCCGGAACTTTGCCGTCCTCTGCTGCCGAACTGGCTGAAGCTCCCAACCACATCGACGTTATACCGATCGGCGATATCTCAGACCGTCGCCCTGCGCGGCATGGCCGCGAGGAGTTCATGCGCGCGAGCGGCGTGCGCGTGCTCCACGAGAACTTCGTACTTGGTGGCCACGATCTGGTTGACCGAGGCGAAGTCGCGGCTGCCGTGCCGGGTCGCCGTGCTGTAGCCGAGCTGGCTCCAGGCCAGCCCGAACACGGCCCCGAGCAGCGGCGTGGTGAAGAAAAAGCCGAGTTGGTTCCGATCGCCGAACAGGCTGAACGCGATCCCGACGAACAGTCCGATCCAGAGCCCGGACAGCGCGCCGGCCGCGGCGATCTTTCCGCGGGTCAGGCGTCCGGTGACACGTTCGATGGAACGCAACTCGGTGCCGACAATTTCCACGTTCTGCACGGGGAAGTCCAGGTCAGCGAGGTAGTCGACCACCTGCTGGGCGTCGGCGTAGTGGTCGTACACGCCCAGGGACATGGGGTATTCCAGATCCAGGCGGGCGGCGGTGAACATCTCGCTTTTCGTCATACAGGAGTCCTATTCGGTGGTGGCGCGCGGTGCGGCGGCGATCAGGAGGCGGGTGAGCTGACGGTCATCCAACGCACTCCACGTTGGCTCGTCGGGGCTGACCGTCTCGACCTTGGCCCCGATCCGCGTCTTCACGCCCACCTGTTGCGGGCGGACCCGGCTGGCAGTGCGGGTGCGCCGGGCCCGGAGCAGGGTGCTCACGAGGTACGGCGTGCAGAGGATCACGGACGCGATGATGATGATCATAAAGTCAGTTCCAACCAGTTCCACTGCACGGACGACGTGGGCATCTATCCCTGGGCTGAGCTGATGGGTGGGTCGGTGGCAGGGTCGGCGGCTGGTATGAGGGTCCGGGTGGTCGGGGTGGGGTGCACATCGAGCCGGTCGACCAGGCGGGTCAGGGCGAAGCGCCGGTAGACCCGGGGACGGGCTCCGATGATCATGATGGGGATGCCGGCGTGGGCCGCGCGGTTCGCGACGCCGAGCAGGACTGCCAGGCCCGAGGTGCCCAGCGCGGACACGCCGGCGAGGTCGACGATCAGCAGCGAGGGTGGCCGCTGCAGGCCGGCCGTCAGCGCCGCACGGAACGCGGTGCGGGTGGCGCGGTCGATCTCACCGTGCGCGCGCACGATGGTCCGGTCGGCCGGGGCGTAGATGTCGGTATGGAAGCGGGAGGCGAACCTGTGCGGGCGCCGCGCCTTCGGCGTGGGGACCGGGAGGAGAGTCTTCGTCATGGTCAGTGGCGCGACGTGGTGCGTCGACGTCCCCGTGGCGCATGTCCAGTCGTCCCGGTGATCAGGCGAACGGCCAGCAGAACGATGACAGCCCCAACGATCGCGGTGATCCACGTCGACACGTTGAAGAACGTGTGGAGGGAATGGACGTGGAAAAGCACCTTGGCGAGCCAGCCGCCGAGCAGGGCGCCGGCGATCCCGGCGATTCCCGCGACGACCCAGCCGGTACGTTCCCCGGTCAGCCTTTCGGCGATCAGGCCGGCGATGAGTCCCAGCACGATCCAGGCGATGATGCTCATGGTGCTCCCTGCTGTCTGATTCCGGCGGCTTGGCGGTGTGCGGGATGGACGTCGAGCGTCACGACCAGGCCGGCGTCGAGGAACTCCTGGAAGACCGCGGGCTGGGCGCCACGGACAGTGATCCGGCTCCCGCGCCGCGCGGCCCGGGACGCGGCAGCGAGCAGCACTTCCAGGGCGGCCGCGCCGAGGGACGGCACTTCGCCGAGGTCCACGACCAGCAGCGGTTGCCTGGCGTGCATCCCGTGGTCGAGGGCGTCCCGGAATGTCGCGGCGACCACGCCGGCCGCGGAGAGGAGGTGGACGGTCGTGACCTGGTCGTGATGCGAGGTGACGATCCCCACCGCGGCCCCGGAGGGACCGGAACCCCGACGCAGGACCGTGAGGCCTTGGCGTGCGTTTTCGGCTCCGAGCTGGGCCAGCACGCGGGGCCGTTCGGTGCTGTCGAGGGGTCCCAGTAGAACGTCGAGAAAATCGCGCCGGTACTCCACTACGTTCGCCCGATCCCAGCCGACGGTCGATGATCAAGGCGTGCCTGGCCACGCGGCGGCGACCCACCCAGCGGCCCGGTCGGGGATGACGAGGAAACGCAGACGGAAATAGTGGCGCAAAGGCGATCGGAGGCCTTGGACACTGTCACAGATGACACCCTGAGGACGATCACTTGGCGGCGCTCGAGCGTGAGTAACACACTCGCGGTCCCGCGGCAGCTACGCGGCGTTCCCGATCCCGAGCCGGCTATGTCCTAGCAGGCCGAGCATAGCCCGAAGAGCACCCGAATGTCGACGAGGCGTCAACAGGCGGCCACGCTGCCGCGCGCGGCAGCGTGGCCGCGGTGTCCGCCCGCCCGCCCGCGCGATGCATCGGTGTCCGAACATCCCCACGCTCGGCCCAACCACGGACGGAAGTTCACGATCGAACGCGTGCTAGGGCGCTGTGGTAGCTTCGGCATCGGCCGGATCTCTACGAATATCGACGTCGAGTCGGTGTCGCCTCCCGGCTGCGGCCATCTGGCGGCTCTTATCGCCGGGGTTAGGTGACCGTCATGAAGACGGGCCGAACATCCACACTTCTCTACCAGGTCGACGCCGCCCAACTCAGCGACACGATCGCGCACCCACCCATCGCCCAACCACCTGCGGGCTATCGTCCCGGGCCGGCCGCTGGCCCGGCACGGAGGGCAGACATGCAGGTGACGCGGCCATGACAGAGTTCGACGATGAGATCACCGTTGTCGCGCCGGCACTGAGTTTCGAGCAGGAACGGGCCGATGACCTCGACCTGCGGGCGGGCCTGGCCGGTCTCGCCGGCCTGGTGTCCGGGTCCCTCGACCTTCAGGAACTGCTCACCCGGGTGGCGAGCTTCGCCACCCGAGCGATCCCCGGCGCCGACGGTGCCGGGGTGACGTTGCTGCGCGCCGACCGGGAAGGCACCAAAATCGAGGCACTGGCCGCGAGCGCGCCGTTCGTCCGGGACATCGACGAGATCCAATACGTCGTCCTCAACGAAGGCCCCTGCATCACCGCTACCCTCGACCGGCGCACGGTCCGCTCGGGATCCCTGGGCGGCGACCGCCAGTGGCGGCGTTTCGGCCCGCGGGTCAGCCGCCTCGGGGTGCACAGCGCCCTGTCGCTGCCGTTGCTGCTACCGGACCAGGTGGTGGGCGCGATCAACGTCTACGCCCACGGCAAGGACGTCTTCGACGACCACGCCGCCGAACTCGGGGAACTGTTCGCGGCCCCGGCCGCGGTCGCGGTCCACAACGCCCAGGTGCTGACCCAGGCTCTGAACCTCACGATCCAGCTACAGACCGCCCTGTCGAGCAGGCCCGTCATCGACCAGGCCATCGGACTGCTCCGCGGCCGTACCGGCGCGACCGCGGAGGAGGCGTTCGCGCGGCTGCGCGCGATCAGCCAGCACGAGAACGTCAAACTCGCCGTCGTCGCGCAGCGCATCGTCGATGAGGCGGTCCGTCGCGCCCGCGCCCGCAGCCACCAGACGTAACCCGACCGCCCGTCCGCCGCGGTTGGGCGGCCGGCCCAACCGAGTACCGTGAAAGACGGCACCCTTGGATGCGGGGCCCTGACTCGTGTCCGGTGCCCCACCCAGCACCGCGACCTGCGGTACTCGGCTCCGTGGCCGAAAACAGGCGTTCGGGGACGCCGTTTCGGAGAACCCCGCTGTGGACATTTCCACCGCTTGGGCCGCGGATCTCGCCGCTCTCACGGAATCACTGGACGAACCCGGCACGGATATCTCACAAACCCTGCGGCAACTCGCCGCCGACACCAAGACTGCGGTCCACTCCTATCTTGGGCTCTCGGCCATGTTCTCGGTCGGCGGACGGCGCCTGGAATTCACCGCGCTTGAGGAGGACGCCGAGCCCGAAGAAATCCGCGCCTCGCTACGGATATCACTTCCGACTAACGTCTCCGGAACCGAAGATCCCGCGGCCACCGCATCCCTGATCCTCTTCGCCGCGACGCCCGGAGCATTTCTTGACCTTGCGACCGATCTGAGCTGGCTCGCCGGGAGCCTCGACACCGCCGCCTTCGTCCTCGACGAAGACCTCACGGTGCCACCCGATCCGGACACACCCAGCGGGCTGAAAGCCCTGTCCACCGTCGACCAGGCCATCGGCGTACTGATCAGCCAAGGCAACACCCTGGAACAGGCGCATCAGCACCTCGACCTGCTAGCCGCCTACACCAGCGTCGACCGGCCCACCGCAGCAGAGACGATCCTCGCCGAACTAGACCTGCCGAGCACGACAGGCCTGCGCTCCGACGAACGGCGCCCACCGCGCGCACACGGCCCCGACCGGGGGCCGACACCCACCCAGCCGCCACGAGACCCGTAGCGCCGGATCCGTTTCGCGGCGTAAACTCAAAGTCGGGCTGACAGGTGGCGATCGCCGCTGACAGCCCCGAATTCCTGGGGCCACTGTCCCAGGAGAAGGAGCCGTCGTGGCTACCAGCACGGTCAGATACGACGCCGCCAAGAGGTCAACGCAGCACCACAGGATCTCGCTCGGTCGAGGCAAAGCGTCATGAACTTGATCCCGGTCCGGGACGAATTTCCCGAGCGGATCACAATCCTGATTCAACGCCTCCAAACCGCCTACGACGGGACGGTGCCAGGCCCCACCGTCGAGGCGGTAGTGCGCAGCTGCTACGCACCGTTGACACACGCGACGATCACGCATTACGTCCCGAACCTCGTCGAACACGCGAGCCGGGACCGGTTGCAACAGCTCATCACGTCCTAGCCGCTCAACCGGCTCACCGGCGAACCGACGCCGCCGCTACTCGGGAGGCCAGCCCCGAGGCGCAGTCGTGGATCAGTCTGATCCGATCGCCGCCATCGCGCGGGGCGGCGTACCCTCGGCGCCAGATGAATACCCACGGCCTGGCCAAATCCGAACAGGCCAGGGGTGGGACGACCTGATGACGCGGTTCGGATCATTCTGTCCACCCGGCTGCGCCGGAGCGGGTGGTGGCGCGTCCGGTGGGACGTTCTTCCCGCGGGCCAGCCCACCTGACGCCTGGGACCGGCTGGTGGGCGCCGCCCGCCGGTCAGCGATCCCCAGCCGGCCGGTCGCCGCTCGCCGAGGCCGACACAGGCGTGGAAGCCGACCTCCGAAATCCCTCTGTGATCCCAACGGTCCGCGCCGGCTGCCACGTCTGCGGACGCTCGGGCTGCCGTTCGACTCCGAGGCTGCGCGGATGGCGGTACGCTGACGTTGGTTGGGTAGCAGCCAGTCCAGGCCAGATCCCTCGCAGCCTCGCTCGGGATCTGTGAGCGTTCGCTCGCCACTGGGCAGCCTCCGCTGATCGTGATCCACGAATGGGATGACCATGCGCGCTCTCGGCCCGTCTCCTCTTGTCGCTTCTCCATCCCGGGTTCGTCCCGTGCGAGGAGCTGGCTTCAGCTTCGGCGCGGACCCGTCGCGGGGTCCTCGCCCGATCACAGGCCGAGTTCCAGCACCAACCACCGTGGGTGACGCAATGAGCCACGCCATGACCGAACCGATGACCGACGTGACAACGGACACTGCGGACGAGGTGGCTGTCACCTCGGCGCGCCGAGGTGAGCTGACGTTGCTGGACGCCTATTGGCGGGCCGCGAACTACCTGTCCGTCGGTCAGATCTACCTGATGGACAACCCGTTGCTACGGGAACCACTGCGCGCCGAGCACGTCAAGCCGCGGCTGCTCGGGCACTGGGGCACGACGCCTGGCCTGAACCTGCTGTACGCGCACCTGAACCGGGTGATCAACGAGCGGGACCTCAACGTGCTATTCGTGACCGGTCCAGGCCACGGCGGTCCGGGCCTGGTCGCGGGCGCCTATCTCGACGGCACCTACAGCGAGACCTATCCGGCGGTCAGCCGGGACGAGGACGGCCTGCGGACCCTGTTCCGGCAGTTCTCCTTCCCCGGCGGCATTCCCAGCCACGTCGCGCCGGAGACCCCGGGCTCGATCCACGAGGGCGGCGAGCTCGGCTACTCCCTCGTCCACGCCTACGGCGCCGTCTTCGACAACCCGGACCTGGTCGCCCTGTGCGTCGTCGGCGACGGCGAGGCCGAGACCGGTCCGCTCGCCGCCAGCTGGCATTCGAACAAGTTCCTGAACCCGGTGACGGACGGGGCTGTCCTGCCGGTCCTGCACCTCAACGGCTACAAGATCGCTAACCCTGCGGTGCTGGCCCGCATCGACACCGCCGAACTCGCCCAGCTGATGCGCGGCTACGGGTACGAACCGCACTTCGTCAGCGGCGACGACCCGTTCCACGTCCACGAACAGCTCGCGGCCACTCTCGACCAGGCGTTCGATGAGATCGCTTCCATCCAGGACGGCGCCCGCACCCACGGGAGCCGGGACCGGCCGCGGTGGCCGATGATCGTGCTGCGCACGCCGAAGGGCTGGACCGGACCGAAGATCGTCGACGGCCTCCCGGTCGAGGGCACCTGGCGTGCCCATCAGGTACCCCTCGCCGAGACCCGTACCAACCCCGTCCACCGCGCCCAACTCGAGGAGTGGATGCGCGGTTACCGGCCCGAGGAGCTCTTCGACGCCGCCGGCAGGCTCCTCCCTGAACTCCAGGCGCTCGCCCCACGCGGGGATCGCCGGATGAGCGCGAACCCGCACGCCAACGGCGGCCGGCTACTGCGCGACCTCGCCCTGCCCGACTTCCGGGGCTACGCCGTCCCCGTCACCCACCCGGCCACGCAGACCAGCGAGGCCACCCGGGTACTCGGCGTCTTCCTGCGCGACGTCATCGCGAACAACCCGGACCGGTTCCGCCTCGTCGGCCCGGACGAGACCGTCTCCAACCGGCTCACTGCCGTCTTCGAGACGACGGACCGGGCCTGGGACGCCGCCACGCTGCCCGGCGACGACCACCTCGCGCCGGACGGACGGGTCATGGAGATCCTCTCCGAGCACCTGTGCCAGGGCTGGCTGGAGGGCTATCTGCTCACCGGCCGCCACGGGCTGTTCAACTGCTACGAGGCGTTCATCCACATCGTCGACTCCATGGTCAACCAGCACGCCAAATGGCTCAAGACCAGCCGCCGCATCCCCTGGCGCGCCCCCATCGCGTCGCTGAACTACCTGCTGTCCTCACACGTCTGGCGCCAGGACAACAACGGCTTCTCCCACCAGGACCCCGGCTTCATCGACCACCTCATCACCAAGAAGTCGGAGATCGTCCGGGTCTACCTGCCACCGGATGCCAACACCCTGCTCTCCGTGGCCGACCACTGCCTACGCAGCCGGGACTACATCAACCTCGTCATCGCCGGCAAACAGCCCGCGCTGACCTACCTGGACATGGACGAGGCCGTCGCGCACTGCACCCGCGGCCTCGGGATCTGGCCGTGGGCCAGCACCGGTCACGACAACCCCGACGTCGTGCTCGCCTGCGCGGGCGACATCTCCACCCTCGAAACGCTCGCCGCCGCGGACCTGCTGCGCATCCACCTGCCCGCTCTGAACGTCCGGGTCGTCAACGTCGTCGACCTCATGCGCCTGGTCCCCGAGACCGAACACCCGCACGGGCTCTCCGACCGCGACTTCGACGCGCTGTTCCCCCCGGACACCCCGACCATCTTCGCCTTCCACGGCTACCCGTCGGTCATCCACCAGCTCACCTACCGCCGCAACAACCACCACGGCCTGCACGTCCGCGGCTACAAAGAAGAAGGCACCACGACCACACCGTTCGACATGGTCATGCTCAACGACCTCGACCGATACCACCTGGTCATGGACGTCATCGACCGGGTCCCCACGCTCGGCAGCCACGCCGCGACGACACGCCAGCTGATGTCCGACACCCGCATCGCGGCCCGCGCCTACACCCGCGCGCACGGCGAGGACGACCCGCTCATCTCCGCATGGACCTGGCCAGCGACAGCGACCCCGGGTACCTGAGCGAGACAGCGCATCTGATCCACGAGAAACGAAGGAATGTGAGCGCGATGGTCGACATCGCCCATCAGCACGACACCCCGGCCGAGACCATCAACCGACCCGCTGGCACGCCGACGCCTCCGCGCGTCGATGACAACGGGCGCCCAGCTCCGGCCGTCCGCTACCTGCTGGCAGGCATCCGGCTCGCCCTGGGCTGGGTGTTCCTGTGGGCATTCCTGGACAAGACATTCGGCCTGGGCCACGACACGACCTCGGCGAAGGCGTGGATCCACGGCGGTAGCCCCACCAAGGGATTCCTCGGCTCCGCCGCCAAAGGCCCACTCACCGGCTTCTACCACTCGCTGGCCGGCACGACCTTCGCCGACGTCCTGTTCATGATCGCCCTGGTCGCGATCGGCACAGCACTGATCCTCGGCATCGGCATGTGGCTGGCCGCGACCGGCGGGGCAGTCCTGACCGTCATGATGTGGAGCGCCGTCCTCCCACCGGCCAGCAACCTGTTCCTTGACGAACACCTCATCTACGCCGCGGTCCTCGTCGTCCTCGCCTTCCTCGGCGCCGGTCGCACCCTCGGACTCGGCCGCCTCTGGGCCACCACCCCCCTGGTCCGACGCCTGCCCTGGCTCGTCTAGAAAACCCGGACGATGCGCCGCGAGATCCCTGACCTCCCGACGAGCGCGATCCTGGACTCGACCGATGTCACGACCGTCCGGGTCCCTGGCGGTGAGCACTCATGACGGCTACGGCCGTGTCGACCAGGGAGCCGGGCGTGGCGCCGGATATCAGCGCTGTCGCGGGAGTGGCCGGAGCCGACCTGCTGCGCCAGCTCGGCAGCTCGGCGGGCTCGGGCCTGTCGGCGAGCGAGATCGTCCGGCGGCGCGCGCGGTGGGGGCCGAACGCGGTTTCCTCGCACCGGGCTCGGCTGCTTCCGGTGCTGTGGCATCAGCTGCGGTCACCGCTGCTGGCGCTGCTGCTGACTGCCGCGCTGGCGTCCTACTTCGTGGGTGAACGCGGCGACGCGGTCATCATCGGCGTGATCGTCGCCCTGTCGGTGACGCTGGGGTTCGTCAACGAGTTCCGGGCCGAGAAAGCCGCCGAGGCGCTCCACGATCAGATCCGCCACGAGACCGTGGTCATCCGCGACGCGACGTCGACCTCGATCGACGTCACCGACCTGGTGCCGGGCGACGTGGTGGCGCTTCGCCTAGGCGACGTCGTCCCGGCCGACATCCGCCTGCTGGAAGCCACCGGGCTGGCGTGCGACGAATCAGTGCTGACCGGCGAGGCACTGCCGGTCGACAAGGACACCGAACCGGTGCCCGCCGGCACGCCGCTGGCCGAGCTGACCGGCTGCGCGCTGATGGGCACCGTGGTCAACGCCGGAAGCGGGACCGGCGTCGTGGTCGCCACCGGCCCGCGCACCGAGCTCGGCAAGATCGCCGCCGGACTGAGCACCCACCCGATGGACACCGAGTTCCAGATCGGGCTGCGCAAGTTCTCGATGCTGCTCGTCTACGTCGCCGGGGCGCTGACCACGTCGATCTTCGTGCTCAGCGTGGCGCTCCATCGGCCGATCATGGATGCGCTGCTGTTCTCGCTGGCGATCGCCGTCGGCATCACCCCCCAGCTGCTCCCGGCGGTCGTGTCCAGCAGCCTCGCCGCCGGGTCGCGACGGATGAGCGCGCGCAAGGTGCTCGTCAAACGGCTGATCTGCATCGAGGACCTGGGCAACGTCGACGTCCTGTTCACCGACAAGACCGGCACTCTGACCGCCGGACACATCGACTACATGCGCGCGGTACCCGCCACGGACACCGACGCTGAGACGGTCCTGCGGTGGGGGCTGCTCGCCACCGAGAACATGCCGGCGGCGGGGACGGACGTCGTGGGCGGAAACCCGCTCGACCAGGCGCTATGGCGGGCTCCGCCGGTTCCCGGGCAGCTGGCCGCGCTCGGCGCCTACACCCGCCTGGGCACGCTGCCCTTCGATCACGACCGGAAAATGGTCTCGGTCCTGGTCCGCGACACCGCCGACCAGATCACCCTGGTAACCAAGGGCGCCCCGGAATCCGTCCTGGACCGCTGCCTCGACGTGCCCCAGACGGCGCGGGACCAGCTGGCCGCCGAGTTCGCGGCCGGCAACCGGGTCGTCGCCGTCGCCACCCGCCCCACCACCGAGGACCGCGCACCGACGGCAGCCGACGAGCGACACCTGCGGCTGGCCGGCCTGCTGGTGTTCCTCGACCCTCCCAAGCCCGACGCCGCCGGCGCGCTCACCCGACTGGCCGGGCTGGGCATCGCGGTCAAGGTCGTGACCGGCGACAACGCGGCCGTCGCGGTCAAGGTCTGCCACGACCTCGGCCTGGACAGCGGCAACGCCATGACGGGTACCCAGCTGGACGAACTGGACGACGACGCGCTCGCCACGGCCATCGGCGCAACGACCGTCTTCGCCCGGGTAAGCCCGCAGGACAAAGCCCGGATCGTCCGCGTGCAGCGCCGCAGCGGCGGCGGAGTCGCCTTCCTCGGCGACGGCGTCAACGACGCGCTCGCCCTACACGCCGCCGACGTCGGGATCTCCGTCGACTCCGCCACCGACGTCGCCAAGGACGCCGCCGACGTGATCCTGCTGGAGAAGAACCTCGACGTGCTCGCCGACGGCGTCGCCGAAGGCAGACGAATCTTCGCAAACACCATCAAATACGTCCTGATGGGAACCTCCAGCAACTTCGGGAACATGTTCTCCGCCGCCGGCGCCTCACTGTTCCTGTCATTCCTGCCGATGCTGCCGTCCCAGATCCTGCTGAACAACCTGCTCTACGACACCAGCCAGCTCGCCATCCCCACCGACCACGTCGACGAGGCGCAGCTACGCGCACCCTCGCAATGGGACATCGGCTTCATCCGCCGATTCATGATGTTCTTCGGCCCGCTCAGCTCCGTGTTCGACTTCGTCACCTTCGGCGTCATGCTGTGGATCTTCCACGCCGGCGCCGGCGAGTTCCGTTCCGGCTGGTTCGTGGAATCCCTCGCCACCCAGACCCTCGTGATCTTCGCGGTCCGGACCCGGCACGTGCCGTTCTTCCGCAGCCGCCCGAGCCTGCCGCTGGCTCTCGCGGCCGTGACCGTCGTGATCATCGGGTCGGTGCTCCCAGCAAGCCCGCTCGCGCACCTCCTCGGTCTCAGTCCGCTGCCCCTCGCGTTCTTCGCGGCGCTGGTCGGCCTGGTCATCGGCTACCTCGCGCTGATCGAGGCCGGCAAGCGGGTCTTCTACCGCGGCGCCGGCATCACCCCACCCGCTCGCCGGCGTTCTTCCACGATGCGGGCACTACACCGCCGCGCTGGCCGCTTCAGCCTCCGCGGACACGCCGAGCACACTCCGAAGAAGGCCGGATGACCCGACCACCAGACCCGGTGGGTGAGCGGCGCCTGCCTGCCGTCGGAGCCGTATCGACGGGCCGCAAGCTGCTCTGCTCGACGACAGCGCCTCGTCGAGCAGAGCGTTGTCGGGCGAGGCTCCGCGTCGCCGGCGGAATGTCCTCGCCGGCGGACCGGGCTCGGTCCTGGCCGTGGTTTCGTGAGTAGTCGCGCCCGGCACCCTCAGGCAGTGCTCTGCTGCCGCTCCAAGGAGAACACATGAGGACCGCAACCAGCTATTGACATCGCCGTCAGGTCGATAGCGCGCGCAGCCAACGACATTTCGCGACCGGGCACTCCGTCCGGCGCCGGACAGTCGATCGGGCCCGGCGTACGATTATGCCGCTGGGAAACAGCCAGCCCGGGCCGGGGCTGCCGCGCGTCAGCGTCGCGGCCCTATGGGCTGCAGGCCTAGCCGCCGGGCGCATCGGTGATCTCTCCTGTAGAGGCACCTCATGTCCGCTCACAACGTTTCCACCTCCGCGCCGTCCACGCCTGTGGGCATGCTGCTGACCGAGCCGGCACCGTGAATTTTCATGATCGTGGCGACGCGGCGATCGCGCCTGTGGCGGTCGACCTCGTCGGATCGTGCGCGGCGCTGGGAAGTGGCGGCTCATGCGAGCGCGACCGCGCGTAGAGCCCGACGTCGACGAGCGACTCACACACCTGTTGCCATATCCGGGTCTGCTGCCCCCGCGGACGTCCGGCGTCCCGGGGATGCAGGTCGCCGCGCGCTGTCTCCCGGCGGCTGACAGCGTGGGGGCACTGGGCGACTTCTACGACATGTTCCCTGTGCGCCTGTTCGCCGGCGCGGACTCCGAGTCCTACACGCAGCGAGTACGCACGCTGCGTGAACCGATCGTGGAACGCTGGGACGCCGTGATCGGAGACGTCAGCGGCCACGGGCCGGAAGCTGCGATGCTCGCGGCGTGGGCACGCCAGACGATCCGCGCCATCGCGACGGCTGAGAAGACTCCGTCGCGGGTACTCGACCGCCTCAACACCGCGTTGCTGACCCGCGAGCCCGACGGCGAGCGTTTCCTGACCGCCACGTACGTCATGCTGTTTCCAGGGTCCGCCGGAGTCCGCGTGCTCCCCACGTCGGCGGGGCATATGCCCGTTCTGCTGCGCAACTCCGCCGGCGCGGTGCGCGCCGTCGGGCATCACGGACTGCCTCTGGGCCTGTACGCCAAAGCCGGACTGAGGAATGTACGGATGACCCTGCGAACGGGAGAGACGCTGCTTCTCTACACGGACGGCGTCACCGAAGCTCGACAGGACCGCGAACAGTACGGCGAAGAACGCCTCCGGGCTCTCCTCGCCGCGACGGGACAGTTCAGCCCGCGAAATCTCGTGGACGAAATCGAGGCGGATGTGCTCGCCTTTACGGGCGGATCCCATGCCGACGACATCGCACTCCTCGCCCTGCGCGCCACCGATCTACACCCAATACTGTGAACTCGACGAGTGACGCTACGGGTCTCGCGGCGGTTCGGTGGGTACCGCCTCACTATCAGGCCCCCGTGCGCGCGCCGGGCGCCCATCGCCGCCTCCCGGGCCTGTCGGACTCGTGGTGTCCAGCTCGGCGAGGATGGCGCCGGCCGCGGCGAGCCGGTCGGCGCGAGTGTCGGCGGCCAGCAGGTCGAGGTGCGCCGAGGCCTGCTCGGGCGTACTGCCTCGGCCGATCAGCACGCCGATGGCCTGCTCGATGATCGACAGTGCCCTCAGCCCGCTCGGTGCGGCCGGATCGTGCGGCGCTGTGAGGTCCTCGTCGAGGACGAATCCGCCGGGGCCGCGGTTGAGACCGTCGCCGGTCAGCCAGCTCAGATCGGTCGCGAGGTCAACGAAGGCTCCCGGTATCGCGGCAAAGAGGATCAGAAAGATCGTGGTCTCCGGGTCTTCGGCCGCGGAGACGCGCGGCGGCAGGGACAGCCGTAGAGAGGCACGGATGTCTTCGGGTTCGGCGCCCTCTTCGAACGCGGTGAAAGTGAGCACGCGCCCACCGGCGAAAAGTACGGCCGATAGTCCGATATAGGAGCCAACGGCAATCTTGGCGTCGACAGAGAGTTGCCGCAGAGTTTGCGAGACATCCACGCCGGGCTCGTCCAACGATTCGGTGAGAGCCGCGAGGTCCGCGGCCAAGGCTGTGGAAATATCCACGGCGGGGTTTCTCCGAAACGGCGTCCCCGAACGCCCATTTTCGGCCACAAAGCCGAGTACCGCAGGCCGCGGTGCTTGGTGGGGCACCGGACACGAGTCGGGGCCCCGAATCCAAGGGTGCCATATCTCAGGCTACTCGGTCGAACCCGCCGCGTGATCACAGAGGATCGACAGTCGAGCTACATGTCGCGGTTGCGGGCGCGGGCACGACGGACCGCCTCATCGACCATGCGCTCGGCGACGGCGGCGAGTTTGACGTTCTCGCGCTGGCTCATCGCGCGCAGCCGCGCGAACGCCTCCTCCGCGGTCCCACCGTTGCGCCCACGCAACAGTCCGATGGCCTGATCGATGACCGGCCTGCTCGACAGAGCGGCCTGCAGCTGGATCGTGAGGTTCAGAGCCTGGGCCAGCACCTGGGCGTTGTGCACCGCGACAGCCGCCGGGGCCGCGAACAGCTCGCCGAGCTCGGCGGCGTGCGCGTCGAAGACGTCCTTGCCGTGGGCGTAGACGTTGATCGCTCCCACTACCTGGTCCGGTAGCAGCAACGGCAGCGACAACACACTGTGCACGCCGAGGCGGCCAACCCGCGGGCCGAAGCGCGGCCACTGCCGTTCGCCGCCGAGCGATCCCGAACGGACCGTACGCCGATCGAGAGTGGCGGTGATACAGGGACCTTCGTTGAGGACCACGTACTGGATCTTGTCGATATCCCGGACAAACGGCGCGCTCGCCGCCAGCGCCTTGACCCGGTCGTCATCCCGGTCGGGGCGCAGCAACGTCACCCCGGCGCCGTCAGCGCCGGGGATCGCCTGGGCCGCGAAACTCGCCACCCTGGTCAGCAGCCCCTGCAGGTCCAGGGAACCGGACACCAGACCAGCGAGGCCGGCCAGGCCAGCACGCAAGTCGAGGTCATCGGCCCACGCCTGCGCCGAACTCAGCTCCGGCGTCAGCATGACAAGGTCATCATCAAACTCGGTCATGGTCGCCAAACCAGGCATCCCCCGCCGTCAACGGACCGACTGCCGTGGGCCGGGGCCAGCCGCGGCTGTGCCCCACCGCCGGTGGTCGCCTCGGGCCGGGAGACCCTCAGGGAAATCTGGAGCTCGACGGGTTCGCCGCCACCGTCGTCGCGGAAAGCGAAGCCAACCTGACCGAGAGGTACAGCAATGTGGCCCGCCATCATGACGGTCGCCTCAGTCCGGCGATAAGGGCCGCCGGATGGCCTCGGCCGGCACTGAGACCGGCCTGGCATCGAGATCTGGAAGATTCCGGATTCATAGGATTCCGGTCGGCCTTCACTTTATCATGGTGCACCCGTGCTCGGATGTCGGCCCGCTCCCTGCCTGCGACAGGGTGGGCCGCGCGGGAGCCAGGACGTGAGGCTCCGGCTCCTGACTACAGTCGCCGTGGACCCGCACGACACGAAAAAGGGGACGCCCGGACGCGACCCCCGTTCCGATCAGATATCTACGCTGGCGAGATGGTCGGCGCTGCCTCCGCACCACTCGACTAGGAAAAGTGTCGCATCGTCGGTCGTGACCCCGCGCCGTTCCCGCATCAACGCATGAGACAGACTCCGCACCATCTCCCGCGCGCTGTTACCCCGGGCACTCTCAACGAAGTTGATCAGACGTTCTTCGCCGAACTGCTCGCCGCCCTTCTCATGCTCCTCGATGAGACCGTCGGTGAAGAACAGCACCCGGTCACCACGCCACAGCGTCTGTTCATTGACCTGCGGTATATCGCCACCGAAGCCGACCGGAAGAGTACCCGGACCCTCCAGAGCCTGGATAACCTTACGATCGCGGATCAGCAGCGCCGGCGGGTGACCCGCATTGACCCATTGCAGACGACCTGTTCCAATATCCAGACGCATCATCTGTGCCGTGACGAAGTGATCGGGCCCGAACTGCCTATGGATGGCCGCGTCCATGAACATGTACAGCTCAGCCAGCCCGATGTCGGCGCGTCTGGCGTGCCGGTAGGCGCCAATAGCGACCGTTGCCAGCACCGCGGCGTCCAGGCTATGGCCCATGGCGTCGATGACGGCCGCATGGAGGATGTCTTCGTTGAGGGCGTAGTCGAAACTGTCGCCCGCGATGTTGTAGGCGGGTTCGAGGATGCCGGCCACTGTGACCTGCGGGGTAATCATGGTCAGCGGCGGCAGCAGCGACCACTGGATTTCCGCGGCCACACTCATGGGTTCGCGGCGCCGAGCCCGAAAGAACTGGTCGGTATAATTACTTTTGGTGACAATCATGTCGGCGACAAGGCCGGCGAGCCGCCTCAGCAAGCGCCGGTCATCATCATCGACCCGGTCGAGAGTGAAGGCCATCACCCCTACCTGGTCGCTACCGTCCAGCAGCGGCAGGAACATCCGTATTCCATCACCTTGCTGCTGCTCGACGGGCATCGCGCGAAGGAAGGCCATGCCGGCAGGAGAGTCATCGATCGACTCGGGCTCCCCGACCGAGAGGCCCCTGCCAGGCAGCGGCGTCAGCATCAACTGCTCATAGTCCTGCAGAAGGATCGAGACATCCCGGCCACCAATCCTTCCGATCTCCTCCGCCACCAGAGGGGCGATCAGCTGCGGCGGCATCTCGTGAGCACGGTCCAGCAGCACACCCAGCAGTCGCTCACCGAACCCCTCCGACCGATCCACCATGACCTTGCTGGACTGTCGTTCACCTTCTACCACAAAAACCTCTTCTCCCCGGCGACCAACCCTGGCCCGTGCGAGCGTCCCTAGATGACGTCGGCCGGTCACGTCGACACCCCGATTCACTCCCGATCGGCGGAGCGGAGGACTGTCAAGTCCCGGTGGAGTCGGGGCGAGCCGTACCCTTTGACCTTCATCTTTCCGACGTTCGTTCCGTTCCCAGTCGGCACCGGCCGCCGAGCTCAAGGCACGGCGGTCGTCCTGCGCGCTCGGCTTCCTCATTTCCGATTGGGTCCGCAATCGGGTCGATGAATGAACGACGGAGCCAATCGAGACGGAACCGGCCCAGAGCTCTACGGCGCCGCCGGGCCGGCCTGACTGTCGAGTGCGCTGTGGGTATCGGTGCGCAGCCGGGTCACCAGACCGCGGGCGGTGCCGGTGCCAACGGCTAGCCGCTTGCGCAGCGTTTCCGCGGAGATCGGGCGTTGGTGCTGCTGCCAATGCAACACATCCTCGGCCCGGGCCCGGTGCAGCAGGTCCTGCCTGTGTGCCTCGCGCGCGGGCTCGCGCGACAGCGGGACCGCGACAGCAGTCCCATCCCCGACCGGCTCGACAGCAGGCGCAGCGTGGCGATCCTTGACCCCTGTCGGGGACGGGTTGTCGGCAGCCGGCGTCTCGGCCAGATGCCGGCGGTCGGCCGCTGTGATTTGCATGGCGTACAGGAGACCCGGGGCGACCTCGGCCCAACCGATCAGGAGCACCGGTCCGACGGCGTCGAATGCTGCCTTGCCGTACCGGCCGGCAATCAAGGGTTCCGCGATGTTCAACGCCAGCGTTACCATGCTCGCGAAGATGAGAAGCCTCCGTGCCGAGCGCAGCACTTCTACTGGCCCGCCGTTCACAGCGAGTTGCCGGCTGCCGAGCAGCAGGCCGACGACCGACAGATCAACGGCGGGCGCGACGAGCGGCGCTACCCATATCGGAACGCCGAGACGTAGCCCGAGCGCGAGCACGTTCCCGAAGCCGAAGAGAAACGTTAGCGCAACGACCACGCCGACGATCACGGTCACGAGACGGATCGAAGAGTCCGGAACCGCCAGGTCTACGGAACGCCTGTTCGATTCGGTAGACGATGTAGAGGTCCGCGCGGTCACTGGACATCGACCCTGGCCAGGGCCCGCGTAGCGACCGGACGGACAGTAATTTCAGGGCCAGCAACCAAGATCAAACGGTTCGGATGCTGGTACACATGGTCCACCCTCGCCCAGCCCGTTGATGCGATGAAGGAGCGGGGCCTCCGCTCCTCGTGACACTCCCAGCTGGGTAGTTCCTGGGGGTTGCTCACGTCATCGACGAAGGAGGCCCCTGTGAAGACATCGTATGACGGCCGTCAGATCGACGGCGCACGCTGATCAGACCTGCAACAACACCGGCGCGATCAAAGGACCTGACTAGTTACCCAGGCGAGGCGTGACACACCCAGACCGAGGTCATTCGCTGATCACTGGTTGGCGCTCTACGTGAATCCGCGCCAGCTCAGCGCGAAATCGTGCCGAATCAACGGGGTCTGTCGCCGCCGCCTCGACCAACGACTGGCAGGTTGCCGACGCCAGTTCGGCTGGCAGCGTCTCAAAGATCGCATCAGCCTCCTCCTGGAAACACTCCAGCCGTTCCTGGGCAGTGAACAGCCTCCAGGCCTCTCGGTACGGGCGAAGCAGTGTGATGACGGCCAGGTCGCGGCGTCGACGCTCGCTCGCGGTCGGCTCACGCCCGGCGAAGCTGTTCTGGCCGTGGATCCGGTAGCAGACCGCGGCCTCAGGTGCCGAACGCCACCTTCGGACAAGCCGCCGAGCCGCGCCACCGAACATCAGAACGTCATCTGCTCTGATACGCCAGTCCGAACCGTCGGCAATGTGCACGAGCTCGGCGAACAGCTGCGACCGCACCGCGATCGCCGAGGTTGGCGCGCCGAACCACTGGCCGAGGAACACCGTTCGCAGCCAGTCGGCCGGCTGGTCGCCGTAGCCCACGTCAAAAGTGAACGGGACGACGTCCGTCGGCACTATCGAGCCCGCCGACGCGGTCGCCGCTACGAACCGCAGGCCCGAGAACACCATCTCCGGCCGAGCATAGGAGTGGAACTCCTCCTCGACTCCTTTGAGATAGCCCTCGGACCAGAAGTCATCCGCGTCCAGGAGGCAGACAACGTCGGACTCGTCGGCGAGCTTCACCGCCGCCCGCTGGAAGGCGCAGAGCTGACCCCGATTCCGGTCCTCGGCGTAGAGGACACACGGGATGTCGGCGGTACATTCCTTCGGGATCTTGAGTGAATCGTCAGTGGATCCGTCGTCGACCACCACGACGATTTCCGGCCTCCGGTTCTGCGCCTGAACCGAACCCAGAGCGTCGGGCAGATATCGGCCGTAGTTGTAGTTGGTAACAAGTACACCGATCCGCATCTTCTGATCAGTTCCCATCCCGACGACGCACCGAATCCACATTGATGAACTCGTGAAACTCGTAACCACA
>NZ_CAKJTR010000042.1:31378-34181 GCF_917627355.1 Protofrankia sp. Cj3
GCCGAGCGCGAGAGCGCTAGCGCCAGGGGCGCGATCCGGGCCTTCTCGACCTCGAAGACCTCGTCCTCGAAGTCAGTCTGGCGCCGGACATAACACTACGCACAGTGGCGCAGCAGGCCCTCAGTACCCGAGACGCGGACCGCTGCGTGCCTGCGTCGTAGCGCCTGGAAACCGGGCCCGTTCCAGATGTCGAGCACGCCAATATCTGGCGAGAGCTCCGCAAAGATCTGGCTGTCATGCCCAATGAGGTGGTCGCAGTAGCCGACTCCACCCCGATAGTCGATGTAGACGACCGACCAGGGGTGTGTGCAGCGCGTCATGCCCGGAACATCCGGCGCAAGATCCTCGGTCAGGGAAGCCCCGAGGCGCAGCTCAAGGCCTGCCTGTCGCGCGCGCTCCGCCGCCTCAATGAGGGACCGAACAAGTAGGTCCGGCGGGACCTGAGAAAGATGAAGTGGATTGTCCCGGTCGGCCACGACCGGAAAGAGAGTCATACGTTCGGCGCCCGCCGAACCGGCGACCGCGACGATCTCGGACAGCTCTCGAACGTTGGCTGCGGACAGCACCGTGTTGAAGAACAGTCGGCCTCGGCCCGCCGCCGCCCGCGTGTCCGCCAACATCCGCAGCTGGGAATACAGCCGCCGGACAGATCCTCGCCGCAGAACACTGGCGGCCTCCTGTGAGACGGCGTCTACCGACACCACCACCACCATCGCCTCGCCATCGAAGAGAAGACGGGCGTCCGACGGCCGAAGCGACAGCGCGTTCGTGACCAGTCGGAGCCGCGTCCCGTAGGAGAGCGCCTTCTCGACATTCCAGCCGAAATCACGCAGCAAGGTACTCTCGCCCCAGCCTCTGAGATCAACCAGGGCGGCGCTCGGAAACAGCTCCTCAGCGATCTCCAGAAGAATGTCTCTCGGCATGTTCATGCCACGGAAGCTATCGGACGAAGATCGGCACATCGCGCAGTGGAGATTGCAGTCACGGGTGAGTTCCAGGAATACCACCAACGGCCTACATGTGAGCACTTCGGCGCCGGACTCGTACTCGGCCACACAGCGGCTCACGTTTTCTTCTCGTGACAGCTGGAGCGAAGAATGGTCGCCGTTCAATGACATCTACCTCCCACGGCGGTGACGCCTGACGAACTCGGGCGCTGAGCCTGACCTCACGTCCAGCCTGGGCAGGCACCCCCGCAACATGTTTCGCGGGATGTGTAACCAGTATCC
Source organism: Protofrankia sp. Cj3 (assembly GCF_917627355.1). Lineage (NCBI taxonomy): Bacteria > Bacillati > Actinomycetota > Actinomycetes > Frankiales > Frankiaceae > Protofrankia > Protofrankia sp. Cj3. The sequence goes on from NZ_CAKJTR010000042.1 coordinate 32,608, forward strand.
GGCTCCAACGCGACGGTGTCGACCAGTTCGAGGTGAGTCCGTCAGCGCTCGCCTCAAACTCACCGCGTCGCCGCGTCACGGCCAACGTCGACCGGACCGGCGAACCGACCGACCGGCCGCCGTCTGTCAAGGGCCATTGAGAACGGCCCCGTGGTAGCCACCAGATCTGCCCACTGGCGGCCAGTGGAACAGCCCGGCTCGGTCAGGTCAAGGATTTCACCCCTTGCCGGACAGGGCCTGGGTGAGGCGGACGCTGTCGCCGCTGGTCTGGCAGAGGTGGGCGTGGTGCAGCAGCCGATCGACGGTCGCGGCGAGGGTCTTGGGCATGATCTCGTCGAAGCCGGCCGGGTGCAGGTTCGAGCTGACGGCGACCGAGCGTTTCTCGGAGGCGGCGCCGACGAGCCGGTAGAGCCCTTCGGCGGCGTCAGGTCCGACGGGCAGCAGCCCGATGTCATCGACCTATGCGGCCTGCCGCGCCTCCGAGGGCTCGTTCTTCATCGACTTTCGATTCGTTCGAATTCTGGGTATGCTGGTGCAGGAGGTGGAAGACCATGGCCACTGGGGTGTCCGAGCGCACCGTCCTTCCCCCGGACGAGTCCCTCGACGACCTTGTCGCGTTCGTCGGGCGGATCAGCCGTACGGACAACCACGCCGAACTGGTCGGACCCGACGGATCGCGCACCCTGCTTCCCCCAGCCGTCTATGAAGTACTCCAGCATGTCGTGCTCGCGATGGCCCGCGGCCAAGCCGTCACCATCGCCCCGCACCACCAGCAGCTGACCACCCAGGAGGCGGCCGACATCCTCGGCGTCTCGCGCCCGACCCTGGTCAGGATGCTCGACGAGGGGCGAATTCCCTACACCCAGCCCGGTCGGCACCGCCGGGTCCTGTTGCCCGACGTGCTGACCTACCAGGAACTACGCCGAGCCGCACGCGAAGCCGCCATGGACGAACTAGTCACCCTTTCGGAGGAGTTCGACGGCTACCGCGCGACTGACAAGCCATACCACCGAACAGAAACGCCGTGACCTTCGCCGCACTGCTCGACACGTGCGTCCTGTTCCCCATGCACCTGCGCGACAGCCTGCTCCGCCTCGCGATCGCCGATCTCTACCGCCCCCTGTGGTCACGGCACATACTGCGGGAACTTCAGAGCGCGCTCGTCCGCGAAGGCTCGGCGTCACCTGACCAAGCCGGTCGGACAATCGGGCTCATGCGCGAGCACTTCCCCGAGGCAGAGGTACTCGGCTACGAGCTGCTGATCCCGGCGATGGCCTGCCACCAGAAGGATCGCCACGTCCTCGCGGCTGCGGTCAAGGCCGGCGCGGGCCTGCTGGTCACCGACAACATCTCCGACTTCCCGGCCACGTCGGCCCTACCCCACGGGATCGAGGTACTGACGGCAGACCAATTCCTCCTCGAACTCCTCGACGCCTCACCAGTCACAGTGATCACCACGCTGCGCCGGCAGGCCGACGGGTACAAGCGCGAACCCAAGACCCTCGACGGCCTCCTCGCCACCCTGAGCAGGTCCGGCCTGCGGGGCTTCGCCAGTGAGGCCCGCCGACTGACGT
>NZ_CAKJTR010000043.1:0-12790 GCF_917627355.1 Protofrankia sp. Cj3
GGGGTAGATCACAGTGGGGCGATGCTCGCCGCCGCCTGGGAACGGTGCAGCGGCCAGGTAGGGCTGGTGCATGCCGACCTACGGCGTGCACCTGACACCCTGCCGCCGGTTCGACAGGTGCTGTTCACCTCCGGGGTCCTCCAGTACGCCCTTGAGGATCAAGCTGGAGTCCTGTCCGGTTATGCGGCCCGCTTGACCGACGGAGGTCGGCTGCTGATCGATGTGAAGGCGTTCTGGGACGATCCGACCTACCGCACCGCGCTGGACATGCCGATCACCATCCCGCAGCAGATTTACCCCCACCCGGATGGCTCGGTGACGGTCGCGACCACGATCAGCATTGACCGCACCAGGCAGGTTGTCACCGAACGGGTCCGGCACACCGTCATCAGCCCGGACCGGACCCTGCTGGAAGATGCCGAGTACATCCACATCATGCGGTCCTACAACCTGCCGGAGCTCTTGCTCATCGCAGAATTGGCCGGACTACGGGTTGTTGAGGTCCGTACCCGGTACAGCGAATCTGCCGGTTCACCGGAAGCCGTGGTCGGCGCCCGTTACATCCTGGACATACGCCCATGAGCACACTTCGCCAGTCCGGCCGCGCTGGACAGCCGGACCAGGCACTGCGGATCGCGGTCGGTTCGGACAAGGTGACCACGGTGGCCGGTCTCGTCGTGCGATACCTGGACGAGGCTGGTCACCACGTCAGCTATCTGCTACCGCCGCTGCCTTCCGGCGACGGCTGGACGCCACAGGCCGACGGCTGGGTGACCGTCGCCGTCGACGTCGGCGAGGCGGTCAGTAACGGCCATGCCGATATCGGGGTCCTGCTGTCCTTTACCGGCACCGGCGTGTCGATTGCCGCGAACAAGATTCCCGGGGTGCGGGCGGCGCTGTGCGTGGACGCGGTCACCGCCGCGGCCGCCCGGCGGTGGAACGACGCGAACGTCTGCGTGCTGTCCTACCGTCTGGCCACCTCGACCACCGCCGCGGAAATCCTGGATGCCTTCCTGATCACCGAGCCGGAACCGGCCACGTCAGTGGGGGTCGCGGCGCTCGCCGCGCTGGAGGCTTCACGATGATCCCGTCGTTGTCGTTACGGGGCCTTGGATATCCCGACGATGATCCGCTGGCTGTCACCCGGATGGCGGTCACCGCCGGATTCGCGGGTGTGCACCTGCACCTCCACCGGACCCCACCAGACGATCGCGCTCGTCTTGCGCGGCTCGTCGACCGCCATCAGCTCACTGTCACCTGGGTCTACCCGACGGATGATCTCTTTTTCGTCGACGCGGCCACGCGGCACAGCGCGTTGGCCACGTTCACCACCACCGCCGCGTACAGCGCCTGGCTGGGGGTGGCCGTGGTCTCCTCCTGGCTACCAGCCGAAATGATTTCGATGGGGGTGCGTCGGCACGTCCTACCGGGAGCGCTCGCGAACCTCGTCGATCTCGCCGGCGCGGCCGGGCTGGCGTTCGGTATCGAGCACATCCATCCACCGATCACAGCGTGGCGTGCCCATGGAGGCCCGACCGGCAGCCTCACGGACCTTCTCGAGCTGCTGTCCGTGCTCGGCCCGACCGCCGGACTGGTCGCCGACAGCGCCCACCTCACTGCCGCGGGCGTTCTTGACGATCCGGCGCCCACCGCCGGCACCGGGGCCGAGGACTGGGCGGGCCGGGTCGTCGACGTGCAACTGGCCGACCCGGCACCGGCCGGGCAACCGGAAGACGCACGGCGCTGACCCAGCACGACCGGCCGCATCGAGCACGCCCGGCTGCGCAACCGGCTCGCCGACGTCGGCTATCGCGGACCGGTGATGGTGGAAGCATCTGCCGGTCCCGGAGTTGCACCCGCCAATGCCGCGCTTCAGGCCAGAACCTTCCTCGACACCCTGCTGACCACCCGTCTTGATCATCTGGGGCGCAAGAGCGTCGCCGACGGTGGTGGCGTGTGCACGTCTGACACCGACGATCCTCGCGGGGTGGGCAGGAGACACGCCGATCCACTCCGCGGGTGGCGACCGAGGGCGCGGTAGCGTCGCGAGCGCTTCGGTTCTCGTCCACACGCCAGCTGCGCCGGCTGAGGTGATCGGTGTTCGGCTGATGTCGGTGGTCTCGACTGGCCCTTGGGAGGTTCGCGGTGCCGCTGCTCGATGACGAGCCCCGATCGATCATCAAAGATCTGGTGGCACGAGTCTTGCCGTACGACCGTCAGGAGGCCGACGACCAGGCGGAGATCCTTCGGTGGGTGGGTTCGGGGGCGCCGCTGTTTCGTGTGCGGTCTCTGGCCGTGCCGCCCCGGCATCTGGCTGTGTACTTTGCCTTGCTTACGAGCTCACAGGCACCACAGACCGACCGGCTTACCAGGCAACCAGACCATTTTCCCTGCAACCGAGGGGGCCAGCGAAGCGGCCAGGGCACCTTGCTTGACGAGGACCGCCGTACCCTGATGCTTGTTGATCATATTAAGGCGGGGTGCTGGTTGCTGCCCGGCGGCCACGTCGATGACGGTGAGGATCCCTGTCAAACCGTGGTACGGGAGGCGGCCGAGGAGCTGGGGATCATCGCACGGTTCCATGCCAGGCTCGGCGGTGGTGAGCCGTTCTTCCTGACGGTGACGCAGACCCGGGGAGCTCACAGCCATACCGATGTGACGTTGTGGTTCGTTTTGGCGGCCGACGCCGGTGAGGCGATGCGTCCTGACCCTCGCGAGTGCCGTGGGGTGGGGTGGTTCGGGCTCGATGAGCCGATCCGGTGGGACACCGCCAGCTTTGATCCACAGATGCACCGTTTCATCGCGAAACTGAGTACGGCGTTGGACGGCGTCCATCTGGCGAGTGGCGCACCGCTGCCGCGATCTTCTTAGGCAGGGTGCCAGCGACTCACGTGCTGGGGGCGATCGTCGAAGCGTCGCGGTCGTGTTCGGGACACGTTTCCCGAAGACCTCGTCTTCCAGGGCGGTACGGGTGGGTGCACTGATCTGCCAGGCCGTCCCCCACGCCGAGGTAACGGGACCCGGGTGGGCCGACACCAGCGACGAATCCCGTGAGATCGTCCGCGAAGGCGCACGAATGCAGGAATCTACGCCCAGGCCCTCGTCTCGTTGAACGCTTCCTTGCGGCGGAGGGCGTCGGCGAGGTTGATGTCGAGCCGGTTCGCGATGGCGCACACGAAGATCAGGAGATCGGCGAGTTCCTCGTCAACCGTGCCGACGAGCGATCCGGTGGCGGTGCCCAGGTTCGCACGCTTGCGGATGGAGAAGGTCGGCACGGACGAGGTGATCTCAGTGATTCGACCGGACAACATCCCGTCGATTCGGGTCGCCGAGCGGCTCGGGGAGACGTTCCAGCGGACGGAGCACCTCCATGGTGCCGACAAGTCCGTCTACGCCGTCACTCGGGAGACGTGGGCGGCGCGGACCGGCGACTGACCCTTGATCAGGGGGCAGCCGGTTGCTCCCTGATCAAGGCGGGTTCGTAAGACACGATTCATGATCCATCGCTACCGACGGCTACACGGTCTCGGGCTGAGAGCTGACCTTGCCGGACCGGTCATCAAGGGGCAACTCTCGGGCGGCACGGGAGGCCAGGACCGGTGGACACGGCGCTCTGCCTCTGCCTCCGACACCCCGCCACGGGCGGTCGGGACTCCGTCCGCGGCGGGGTGTCGGGCGATCGCGGACATCAGCTGAACGGCAGCGCGAGCGTCAACGATCCGGGCGACGACGTCGGTGGGTAGGGCCTGGGGCGCGCAGGCACCGCCATACACTCCTGGGATGGGCGTCGACACCGCTCTACCGTTCGCCTTCCAGCACTTCGAGAACAGCTCTGGGCGTGACGAGCCGGGGCTGCTGATCGGAAGGTCGCGACTGGCCAGGCGGTCTGACAGCACGAAGTCTTCGGCCGGTAGCAGGTGCCTGGCGGGCAGCGGCAGGCAGTCGGTTTTGGCGGCACCGTGGACACCAGTTACCCCAAGTTCAGCGCGTAGACCGCGCGGTCCTTGCCGGGCCCTTTGAAATCCCTGGTCACGGACACTTCGTCGACGAGGATGTCCCCGTCGAGGTTGACGAATCCCATGGAGGTCCAGGCCGCATGGGCCGCTGTGTTCTCGGGTTCCGAGGTGAGGTAAAGCTGTGCGCAGCCCCATTCGGTCGCCCGGTTCCGCACGGCTGTCAGCAGCTTTCTGGCGACCCCGCGCCCGCGGTGGTCGGGATGGGTGACGACGTCCTGGACGTAGACGTCGGACGGGTCGTCCTGGCTGCGGAACGCGATGACGGCGCCCGCGACCTGGTCACCGACAAGGCCGACCGGGCACGACGAGGAGAACAACCGAGCATAAAGCCAGTAGTCGGAACCGGTACGTACTCGAACGTAGGGAGCGCCCAATTCCATAAGGTGCTGCACCTGCGGAATCAGGTCCTGTCTAAGCGCCGCGACTATCATCGAGCTCCTCTCCGCTGGTCCCGTGTACCAAGGCTGCGAGGCTTTTGGCCGCGGTGTCCGGGTGCACCGCTTCCGTGACGCTCCGGCCGACGATCAGGATGTCCCAGTCGGCGCTCTCGACGACCGCGAAGTCGGTCGCGCTGAAGCCCCCGGACACCGCCACCGGCAGGCTGCTCCAGCCACGTACCGCCCGTGCAGTCGCGAGCGGGTGCCGGCTTCCGACACCCAGGTCGATGTTGGTCGTGACGGCGAAGCCGTCGACCCCGGCGCGTTCCATGTCGCGAATCCACTCTTGGCAGGCGCGGGTCGGCGGGACGTCGAGGAGAATCGGCACGCCGAGCCGCCGGCCGGCGTCAACCGCGGCGGAGACGCTGGCGGAGGTCGCGGGCCCGATGAGGAACACCACGTCCGCGCCGGCCTCGGCAGCTAGGACGACCTGGTCCCGCCCCCAGTCCGCGGACATCATTTCAGCGACGACGGCGACGTCCGGCACCTCACGTTTGACGTGCTCGACCGCGGCGACACCAACTTCCTTGATCAGCGGGTCGCCGACTTCGAGGAAGCCGATCCCCGCTGCCGCGGCGGCTCTCGCGACGGCCACAGCCTCGTCCAGGTCGTGGAGGTCCAGGGCGACCTGGACCGACCGCTTACCGCGCAGCCGCCGATAGGTCTCCCGCCGTGAGGGTGCGTCCAGCGGGAACGGTCGACGCGCGACGTCCGCGCCGCTACCCGCGAGCGCGTCGGCTTCGTGGCGGACGAGCCAGTTCGGGCTTTCCCGTCCCTCGGCGACGAGCCGCCGCTTGACCTCGCCCGGCAGCTGACTCCAGCCGGTGTGTATCTCTCGGAGCAACGCGAACAGGGCCTGTTCTCTGGCCCTGGACGAGCTGTCGGTGCTCGGTTGGCCGTGCAGGAGCCGGAGTCGTTCGACGAGGGGTGCGATGTGGGCGGGGCAGCGACGCCAGCGGTGGTCCACGACGAGCAGGCTGATCGCGGTGTCGGCGAGGAGCTTCGTGGTGGCCGGGTCGGATAGCAGTCCGTGTAGGAGACGTTCCCGGACGTGCCAGTTGTCGTCGCGTAACAGTGCCGCGAGATGGCGGCCGGCGTCGCCGGGACGCGCCTGTCCCACGGTCAGCGCCGCGGCGGCGCGCACTTTGTAGTCCCTGTCGTCGATCAGCCTGCCCATGAGGGACTGCGGCGCGGCCGAGTGCGGTGCGTGGTCGTCGCCGAGCCCTTCCGCGAGCGCGGCCCGGACGCGCCAGTCCGGGTGCCCGAGCAGGCCGTCGAGTGCTGCCGTCAGGTCGGGATCGTCGCCACGGAAGAGGACGAAGTGCCTCGCGAAGAACGTGGCTACCTCGGCCTGGTCGATGTTGGCCGACGCGAGGAGCCGGCGCACGCAGTCGCGGTCGAGGGTGCGCTCGACCGCTTCCGCCGCGTCAGCCCAGATCGTGGAGCCGAACCTGCATAGCAGGCCTACGAACCACGGGTAGTAGTCGTCGCCGAGCACGCCCACAACCGCCGGAATCGCGAGCAGCGACCGCGCGAGTTCCAGGGCCGTGTCCTGGGTGCACCGTCGGGCGCAGGTGCGGAGCACCTCGTCGGTGGCGAACCCGGCCCCGCCGCCGACGAGTTTCAACATCAGCGGGAGCGTCGTGCCGACGGTAACGGTCGGCGACAGGGCGACGGAGGCGACCAGGTCGCGGGCGGAGGTGTCGAGGCAGTACACGACGAGCTCGAAGACGTTTCGCGCCGTCGCCGAGGTGGCCGCCTTGACAGCCAGGTCGTTGAACGCCCCCACCGTAGCGACGGATCGTCCCCGTGCCTCCAGGAGGCTCGCTATCCGCGTCGCGAGGAAGTACTCGCCTACGACGTCGTGGCCGAACTCGGGTTCGCCGATGGGCGAGAGCCGTAGGAGCGGCGGCGTGGCGGTACGGAGGGTGTCGACATCGGGCTGGGCCGCCGGGCGCCGTTCGCCGTACTTAGCGAGCCGGGTGGGGACGAGATCGGGGGCCTGCTCCTCGGCCAGGTTCGACAGCACCCGCACCGCACGGTCCGCGTCCTGGCCAGATGCGCGAAGAATTGCTTTCACGCAGTGGTCCAAAAGCCGGTAGGCGTTGACCGCGCCGGGTGACGTCCCGTTGTCGGCGGCCTTGACCAGCTGCATGTAGAGGGGCAGGCGCACGAGGTGCTGTATCGAGGGCGGCAGTGCCATGAACGACGGGTCGCCGGGCACGCGGGAGTCGTCCCACGCTTGCTGTGCCTCAGCATGCTCCCACGGTGCCATCCGGTACGAGGCCCCGCACCCCGGCGCGCCGGGGGGCTCGAAGACCGACGCGGTGAGAACAGGGTAGGCGGCCACGTCCGTTTCGGGTGGCGTCCTGACGACCAGCAGGAACCGCACCAGGTCGTGCGTGACCTGCCTGAGTACGCCGTCCACCTGGCGGGCGACGTGGCTGAACTGCGTTTGGTGCTTCATACCGTCGACCACGACCAGAAGAGGCCGGCGCAAGGCGGCACCTTCTCGTTCCAGGGTCAGCAGCGGGTCGTCTCCTCGTGGGATCGAGGCGTACCGCAAGATCTCGGTGGCCAGGTCGAGCTGCGTCGGGTCGTGCCACGAGTCGGCGGTGTGAAGTTGGACGTCGGCCTGGTCTGCGAATTCCTCCGCGAGGAAGTACGTCAACCGGGTTTTGCCGCATCCAGGCGGCCCTTTGACCAGGAAAACGCGTGACGGCGACCGCAGGAAACCGTGTAGCCGGTCGGCCGCGGAAGGCGGCGGCAGGTAGATCATGCGTGAGCTTTCCGCCGGCTCCACAGCCTGCAGGAGAGCGCTCGTCCGAGACGACGAACGGGGGCCCAGCGTCGCCCGGATGGCCGGCGGCGCACCGCGAGGGCCACCACGCTGACTCGACGCGGACGGAGAAAGTTCGTCCGAGTCGGAAGAAGTCTCTGAGGGCATGCCGCCGGCCGCGAGCGTCGTCTCGAATCGTAACTGGACGTCGACCGATGCTCGCGCCAGCTCCGTGTCGAGTATTTGCTGCGTTTGATAGCGGAGCCGGGCGTCGCTCCCACGCCTTTCCCAGCTGGACACCGCGGAGTCGTTGACACCCAGCCGCGCGGCGAACTCGCGCACACTCATGCGCTGCGCCTCGCGGAGTGCCCGAGCCTCTCGGCCGGACCATCGCACGACCGTGGCCATCAACATGCCTCTCAGATCATGTCACGCCGCGTCGCGACTCCGATTTGCCAGCGTAGCGGCCTATGGCAGGAGCAGCGAGCTGAAACTCGGGCAAGACTAGGACAGCGCCTCGTTCCTCTGCCTTATCGGTGCTGCCAGGCTCACCATCAGCAGTCGTGAAATGCAAGGTGGAATGCCCACTTGCCAGGGATCAAGACACCGCGCCCGGCCGTGAGCCTCTGCGTAACGAAAGGAGGACTGCGACCGTGGCTCTCCCCGCGACAGGGGCGCGTGGCATGACTGCGCTGCCATCAGCGTCCGCCATTCCACTATCCGGCGTACTGACATACCAGACGGAGGCGTTCGCAGGGGTCGGCACGTGTGACGACCGCGTCGCCACGACGTCGACCCTAGCTGGCGCCTACCAACCGGCAGTCGCCTCGGCGCTGGTGCGGGGTGCGGCCAGCGACTGGGCGACGATTCTCACCGATGTGGTCGCCTCGATCGGCGCGCTGACAGAGATCGCAGGTTTTGAGACTACGGCGTCCGGCCACGAGGCACGGCTACGCCTACCTGGCAACACGGTTCTCCGTGTGGTGGCCGGGGCGCCGGCGCGCCCGAAGGCGCACCCCCAGAACGCCATCGTGGTGTCGGCCGTCATCGAACGCGTGGGCGACACCGCCTCCGCGGAGCTGGCCACGCTCCTTTCGACGGTCGAACGGGTCAGGTTCACACCCTTGGAGATGGCTGAGCTGCGCGCGCAGATGCCGCTGACTGCGACGCTGCCACGGTTCATGGCGCCGCGGTGTCTGGCCACAGTCGCACCGGTGCTCACGGTGCACCACATGAGCGACTTCCTGGTCATGGTCGACGCGGTGACGGCCATGGGTGTCCCGGTCGCCGGGATCACTGTGATCGACAAGGGCTACCGCTACCGCCACACCGGTCGAGTCGACGCGCAGCTACGGGCATCGGGGATCGCCGTGTACCCGTGGACCGCCGTGCCCGAAGCGCTCGCCGACCACACCGATCGGGCCCGCGCCCTCGACCGCCGAGGGCTGCTGGTGGACGACGGCGGTTACACCCTGCCGGTGTTGCTCGACCAGCGGCCGGACTTGGCGGGGGCGTTCGTCGGGCTGGTCGAGCAGACGACCTCCGGTATTGCCAAGCTCGGGCGCTTTGGCGACCGGCTACCGCTGCCTGTGTTCAGCGTGGCCGAGTCCCGGCTGAAAGCGACCATCGAGTCCTACGGCATCGCCGACGCGTCGGTGCGCAACACGCTCGACCTGTTGCCGAACGAGAAGTTCGAGGGCCAGTCCGCACTCGTGATCGGATTCGGGCGTATCGGCGAGCAGGTCGCCGAGGTGCTACGTGCCCGGAGGATGCGCGTCGCCGTCTACGACGCCGCGATCGTCCGGCTGGTCGCGGCCCACGAACGAGGCTTCCAGACAGACCGCTCGCTGGCCCGGCTACTCGCCCACCACCGGCCCCTGCTGATCGTGGGGACTACCGGCCAGCCGTCGCTGCGCGGCGAGCACGTCGCCTCGCTGCGCCGCGACTGCTTCCTGGTGTCCACCACGTCTCGCACGAACGAGTTCGCCCTCGACGAACTCGTCGAAGAGGCCAGGTTCACCTCTGACGCGGGTGTGACAGGCTTCCGGCTCCACTTGGCCTCCGGGGCTACCGCGACCGTCGTGGCGGACGGCTTCCCGGTCAACTTCCACCACGCGGAGAGCCTGCCGAACAAGTACTCCGACCTTGTGCTCGCCGCACTGCTAGTCGGAGCGGTGACCCTGGCACGTCCCGACCACGGCTTCGACGCCGGCCACAACGTCGCCGCGACCGACGCAGCGCTGGAGTCCAGCGGATTGCTCGACCGCTACTACCGCCGCTTCGGTCCAGCGGGTACGCAATGAGCGGCATCGCCGTGACCCCGGAGCGTACCTTCCACCTCGCGCCGCCGCCGTGGCGGTTGCCCTCCGAGGACGGTCTGGTCGCAGTCCTCGACGCTGGCCGAGCCGCCACCCCGGCGCACACAGTTCTCGACGAGGTCGCCTATGGCGCTCTCGCCTGGATCGCGACCAGCGAGGGATTTCTACCCGACGGTCCGGCCTCGCTTCCCCGCGTCGGTGTGAGGGTCGCCGCGCTGGCGCCAACTGGCGTGGGCGAGGTCCGGGTCGCACTCGCCCACCAGTTCGCCGCACACCTCAGCGCGCTGCGGGACGGCGCGGGCGTCGTCGTCGGCCAGTGCCTGACCAGCGCCGTGCGGCCCACCCCGCCTCCCGACGCGGTCCGCATCCCCCACCTCGCCGCCATCGACCAGGGAGACCAGACCGCTGACACGGTGGTGTGGGAGCTCATGACGCGGGACAACGCCGGCGTCTGGCTCGGAGGCATGCTGCCCGACCAGGGATTCTTCGAGGCGCACCTGTCCCTGTTGCTCGCCTTACGCGCCGCGGTACGAGCTCACTGCGCCCCGGCGGGTGAAGCTGGCCGGCGCCTGACCACGCTGCTGCGTCACCGCTACCTGTCGATCCGGCTGGTCTACCAACACCCGGAAGTGTTCCGTGTCCTGCTTTCCGACCTGGAGAAGGTAACAGCGAATGACGATCAACTCCTGGGCCGACACTGACGGCGAACTGGCTGCCGCATACGCCCGCCACGCCGGCAGCATGCGCGGCGCTGTCCGCCAGGCCCTGGTCACTCGGGCGCTGCTCGCGCACCTGCCGGCCGCGCCCCGACGTGTGGTCGACATCGGCGGCGGTGCCGGGCAGCAAGCGCTCGCCCTGGCCCACGCCGGCCACCAGGTCACCCTCGTCGACCACGACCCTGAGATGCTCGCCGCCGCCCAGTCCGCACTGCTTGCCGAAGACCCGGGAATACGGCAGCGGGTCGACCTCGTGGACGCTCGCGGGGAGGACGCCGTCACCGTCGTCGGCGGCGACTGGGACCTGGTCTGCTGCCACGGCGTCCTCATGTACCTTGACGACCCCCGCCCCATGCTCGCCGCCCTGGTCGACTTGGCCCGCCCCGACGGTGGCCTGATCTCCGTCCTCGGCAAGAACGCCCGCGCGCTGGCCATGCGCCCCGGCGTCGAAGGCCGCTGGAGCGACGCCCTGACGATGCTCGAATCCAACAGCGAAACCGGGCGACTGGGCGTCCCCAGCCGCGCCGACACGGTCGACGACGTCACCGCTCACCTCGCCGCCGCGGGAGCCCCGACCATGGTTTGGTACGGAGTCCGGATCTTCACCGACCACCTCCGCGACACACCCGTCGGAGCCGATTTCGACCTCGTCTGCGACCTCGAATGGGAAGCGGGCCGGCGCGACCCCTACCGGCACGTCGCACGCCTGTTCCACCTCGTCGCCCACCGGACTGGCGCATGACCGACATCCCACCAGTTGGGACGGTACGGCTCAGCATCCCCGGAGCTGTCGCCGTAGCCCGCCGATCCTGCTCGCCCAGCTGCTTCGGCTACCACGCAACGTGGCGATTGTTCCGCCTTACTGGCCTCAAGGCGAACCCCGCCTGGCATGCCCGCTTCTACCACGCGGCGCTCGCCGACCTGCGCGACTCCGGCGGGCGGCTGCGGGTACTCATCTGCGCCGCCTCGGACGAGACAATGCTCGCCACCCTCACCCAGTTACTCGGCCGGCACCGATTCCAGGCCCACATGGTCGACGCCTGCGCTACGCCGCTGGCCCTCGCCGCCGCCTACGCCCACCAGCACGGCATCGCGGTCACCACCCAGCAAGCATCCGCACCACAACTCCCCGACCTGCCCGGCCCCTTCGAGGTCGCCGTCACCGACGGACTTCTCTCCCTCCTCAGCACTCAGGCCGACCGGGACACCCTGCTCGCCCGCCTCGCCAGCCTGCTCACACCCACCGGGCTCCTGCTCTACACCACCCGCATCGCCGGACCCGCCGGAATACTGGAATACGACCGGCTCGGACGCGCCGTCCAGGCCGCAGCCATCCGTGTCGGCTGGCCGGGCAGCCCCCGCCAACGACGGAACGCCGCCCGCCGAATCCGCACGCAGCCCTCCCGCCGCAGCCCCTTCGCCACACCGGGCCAGGCCCGCGAGGCGTTCGCCCAGCACTTCGCCCATGTCACTGTCGAACGTCGCTCCGAGCAGCCGTCCCTGGCCCTTCGACTCCACCCGTCCGCCTGGACAGGCCAGGCGAGCTACTGCCTCGACGTAACCGCCCACACCCCAACGCTTGCAGCCGTACGCACACCATGAGCAACCCATCGTCGATCTCGGTCGCCGACTACCGGCCATCTCCCGCGCTCGACGCCGAACTCGCCGAACTCGCCTACGCGTCCGTCCGCGGCTGGCCGGACCAGCGGCCGATCACCCCCGCGCTCGTCCGCTCCCGCCTACGCGCCGCCGGGGACGCACCGCCGACCTCTCTCGCGTTCCATCGCGACAACGCTGGCCGGCTCAAGGCCGCCGCTGCGCTACGCTGGCCGTCCCGATCCCATGCGGTCGGCCGCATCTGGGGACCGATCGTCCACCCCACCGCCCAGCGCCGAGGGCTCGGCCGAGCCCTCCTCGACGAACTCGGCGCGCGCACAGCCGGAGTCGACGGCCGCGTCACTACCGCGGAAATCCCTGGCACACGACACCACGGCCGCGCCCTCTTCCAAGCAGCCGGATGGGCGCCGACCGGAACCTCGTCCCTGTTGCGGTGCGACCTCCCACTGGCCGCACCAGCCCACCCACGTCTACGGTTCCGGCAACCCGAGCCGGGCGAACGACTCGACGACATCGTCGCCGAACAATACGAGCACACCTACCCAGGAACGCATCACGACACCGCACAAGAAACGCTGGCCCGATGGTCCGCAGACGAACGCTTCTCCCCGGCAAGCCTGACCCTCGCCGAAGACCGCCAAGGCATCGCAGCAGTGGCCCTCGCCTACCCGCTGGCCCACACCGACCCCGTCGAACCCGCCGAAGCCCTCCTCGGTGACCTCGTCGTCCGCCCCGGCGAACCCACCCCAGGCCTGCTACGCCGAGATGTGGGCATTCGTGCTCTCAATGTCGCCGCCGGACATGGAGCCCGAGTTGGACGCATCGTCACAGGCGACGCCCACCTCGCGAGAGCCCTCGTCCAGGTTGGCTTCGTCCTCCTCGACACCATCATCTACTATGAGGCGGA
>NZ_CAKJTR010000043.1:13359-30877 GCF_917627355.1 Protofrankia sp. Cj3
CCCCCCGGTTAGTACAGCCGTTTGGCCTGTTGACGTGTTTCAGCTGGAATTCCGGGTAACCTCGGCTTTACAAGCTAAAGATCTTCGCGGGAGGGGTGCCCGTTGTTGTATTCAGGGTGACGCGAAGTTGGCTCTCTGTATAGGGTGGCTTGTCCTCCTGCTATAGGCGAAGCTGTCGCGCGTCGGTGCGGACGGGTCGTCGCGTGCGGCGGTACAGCCAGCCTGTCACCCGACAACGTTAGTCGAGCTTTTCGCCGAGCTGAGACCAGACCGAGGCAACGAGCTCGCCGATTTCGAGGCTCGTCTTCGCTTGATCTTTCTGGTGATCGCTGAGGAAGGAGGCAGTGAGGTCGACTTGATCTCCGTAGATGATCCCAGAATTATTGACGACGCCGGCCAGGCTGCCCGTCTTGTGTGCGACGGGTAGTGTGTCGGGCAGACGCAGCGGTATCCGGCTGTTGCGGAGGTTATTTCGTAACGCGGCGAGAATTGGGCTGTAACGGCTGTTTCTTGCCAAGCCGGCGAATACATGGTTCATATCCTGAGCCGTTGTGATGTTCTGCCGGCCGACCTGGCCCAACTGGTCGTCTCGAAATCCAACGACCAACTTCGTGTGGCTTGTCCCCAGTCTGCCTGCTGTCTCGTTCACCGTCTCGATACCGACTCGCGCGAGAATCAGGTCAGCGGCCGCATTATCACTGGTAATAAGCATGAGACGGCAAAGCTGGTGGACCGTGAGAAGGTCCTCATCGGCAAACGCCGCCAGCACCGAGGGGTAGGCGGTGCGTCCCAGCGAGCTTCGGGATACCGACTCGTCCAGATCGAGACCGCCCTGAGCCGCCTTGTCGTAGGCTGCCACAGCGATAATGACCTTCAGCAGGCTTGCGGCGGGCCGGGGAACATCAGCGTTCCGCCCCGCATGCACCTTTACTCCTCGCAGTGTGTCGATTGCGACGCTGCGACCTGGCTCCGTCGCGACATAAGCGTCGACGGCATCCTGGATCCGACTGCCAAGCGAGACTTCGTCGATCACATCGTCCATCTGGCTTCAACCCCTCACGACGCGAGGAAAAGCTGCTCGTCGAGACGCAGTACGGCGTCACTGTCCTCGGATCGTACGAGAACAGGATGCTTTCGAAGCTGCCGGACAGCGTCGACGCCGCGGACCGACGCGGTGTCGACGGCAACACGCAGGGCATCCAGACCGTGTTCACAGGCACGGTCGACGTCGCCCTCGTCGGCGCTTGCCTTCCCCAACAACGACGAGTAGATCGTCCTGGTGCGCACGAACGCGGGATCGAGGTCCCGCAGGGTCTGCTCGATGTCCGCTCGTCCCTCCTTCTGTCCGAGCATCACCAGGCAGGTTCCCCGATAGCCGCGCAGAGCGGCGTCACCGAAGAAGTACCACGGCGAGTCCTCGTCGACCTGCGATGTCATCTCTCGTTCCGCGCGCTCCAGCGCTCGCAGGGATGGACCCGCCTGACCGGCATACGCGAAGGCGCGGCCCTGGATCGCCGCCAGCCACCCGCGAAGTGGAGCGACCGCAGCGCTACCCGCACGCGCCTGAGCTGCTTTGGCCATGGTCACGGCTTCGCGGGGATTACCTCCGCAGGTGGCAGAGAAACTGAGCCAGCCGAGCATGTAACTTGCAAGGGCATCATCTCCCGCGTACTCGGCCGATCGAAGCGCCTGCCGGTAAAGCGACCGTGCGCGATCACCGTTACCGAGATCAAGCCACAGCCAGGCGAGGAACTGGGACATCTCGGAAATTAGCGAACACAGCGAAGCGGACACGGACCTTCCAGTCGCCTCGGGAAGAAGGCCGCAGACCAGACGAAGTTGCGCGGCAACCGGATCGATGAGGTCACGTGAACCCAAAAGATCATCTAAGCGACGGGCCTCGCTGAGTATACGGCGAAGGTGCGCGACCGCCTCCGCATCCACCCGTCGCGTGCCACGGAAAATAACCGAGAGACGTGTATTCACCTCCGGATCCAACGATATTGTGGACTCGTCGGCAGCAAGACTCTGGATGAGTCCTCCCTCGACGTATTGGGCACCCTCCGATATCCACGGTCGGACTTGGCCACTTTCTGCTTCCAACGTTGCCGTGGATGCCTCGGGATCGGGGACTGATGGCCGATCGACAAGCGGCGGGCGGGGCCGAGGCGTGTAGTCGCTCGCGAGTCCGAGTTGGACCGGGCCTGTGTCGAACAAGCGGCAGACGACATCCTGGTAGTCGCGGCGCATCCCGTTCCCGGTCTCCCAGTCCAGCCATGACCGTCGGGTCAGTCCGGTCGGTTTCAGGCCCAGGTCAGCGGTCAGCTGGTGGAGGTTGGCGACCGCACGATCGACTGTCCAACCGTGGGCCAGGCGGAAGCACTTCAGCCGGGGGTGACCACAGCACGCCTCGATCTCCAGGGTGATCTGAAAGAGGAGATCGGCAGGAGGGTCCGCTGGTTCCCCTACGGCGAGCAGGAGCCGCATGCGGTGTCGTTCCGCGCAACGCGGATTGTGGAGTTCCCGGGCTGGTTGCGCGGTTTTCGGCATGATCGCTCGCTTCTACGAAGTCGGCGGCGTAATGAACCTACTACGCAGAATAGCTGGCACTGGGGGTCGGTCGACCCAGCGCGACCAATCGCCCTGACCAGGCGGGTTGTCCCCACCGACACGCGGCAACTTCGCGCTGGCGACCGCCCGACGATGCGCGACATGATCTGCCGTGTCCGCACTGGATGCCCGCCTGACGCGAGGTCGTGGGCACCCGGTGACACAGGCGTCGGGCCGGGACTCGTCATCCGCGGGCGACCGACGCCGACGGACGGTGCGGCGACGCGAACGGCAGTGACCGCGAGTTCTCACTGTCGTCCACGGATCGCGTCGCCGCACCCCGATCACGGGAGCCTATGACCCAGACAGGGTGGTCACTACGAGTGGGTTTTGCTCTTCCCGCTATCGCTTGGGCGGACGGAGCTGGCCCGGATGAGGTTGAGGTGGAGTGCTTCGAGATCGCGGTCGGTTTCGCCGTCCCAGAAAGAGTCGGCCGCTTCAGCGCGCAGGTAGGCACGGTATTCGGCTTTGACCGCGTCGGTGTCGCCGGCGTGGGCATGGGCGCGAAGCCGGAGCGCGAACAGCTCGGTGTGGGCAGGCAGGACGGCTAACCCCCGTGCGGTGGTCTTGAGCACCGCCGGGGTGTCGCCCGCAGTGAGCTGGTGACGGGCGAGGAGCACAGCTGCGGTGACGGGTGCGACGGTGAGCGCCGAGCCGAGTTCGGCGTCGAGCCACGGATAGCCGGCGGGAACACCGCGGATGAGATCCAGGGCACCCCGCAGGGTTTCGATCGCGACATCAGCGTGGTCGCGCTGGGCTTGGGCGTGCGCTATCCGCGCCTGGAGGATCTCAAGGTCGCTGACGATCAGCGGGTGAATCTTCAACATGGCGGTGCGGGTCGGTATCCAGTCGCACGCCTTCTCGCCGACGAGGTGCTCGAGGAGTCGCCGAGCCCGGCTGAGTTCGTTGGTCAACGTCCGGGGGTTGCCGCCACCAGGCCACAGGGCCGTTTCCAAGTCGGCTCGACTGCCGTTGCGATGAGTGACGAGCCAGGCGAGGATCTCCAGAATCCGGCTGCGGGCATGGCCGGGTTCCGGCTGTGTGCCATCCCGGCTGATGATGTCGACGGGGCCCAGCAGCCGCACCATGATCTGCCAGTCACCCTCGAAGAACGGTTCGGCATCCGGATCGGCCGGGCCGGCTTCGACCGCCACCGGTTCCGGGTCCGCGTCCGCGAGGAGCACGGCCAGGTCGTTGAGTTCGTGTGCTGCGAGACCGAGCGGGTTCAGGGTGATCCCCAGGGGGTCGAGCCGCCATCGTGCCGTCTTGTCTCGCCGGTCGACCGTGAGGTGCCACCGAGCTGGCATTCCGGACCGCGACGGGACGATGACCGCGATTCCTTGACCACCGTCCCGCGCCGATTCGACCAGATTGGCCAGCTCAGTGACATCCGAGGGCGCGCCTGCATGATCGGTGACGACCACTACGGTCGGGTCCCAGACCTCCGATGGATCCCTCACTCGGGCGGTGAGGGTTCGCGGCCAGCCGGCATCATCGAGGTCCCCGGCGAGGCGCCGTGTCTCAGCGATGGTGCGCGTGAGCAGCGTTCTCAGGTCTGGTTCCGTAACGATCCGTTCTTCGTGGGCGAAGCCGAACGAGTCGAACCCGATGGTGCGTACGGTCGTCAGCTCAGCCCACTGGGAGACGGCGATGGTCGCGACGACCGCTCGGGCGACGGCACACAGGCCGATGCCGTCCGTGATTCCAGCATCGGATATCCCAGCATTGGGCTGGTCCGGAAGTTCGTCGTTGATGCCGAGGGCGCCGAGTGCTTCCAGATCGACGTAGAGTTCGGCGCCGTCCGCTGTGACGCCGAGCTGTACCAATGCTGGGCATGGCGGCGGTATGTCACTGACGTTTTCAAGCGGCGCGGACACGGCGAGGGTCAGGACCCGCGGGTCCGAGCCTGCCAGCCATGGAGCAGGTGGAACGTTCACCGGGGCGTGGAGGTAGACCTCAAGGGACCCGTCTGGATGGCGCAGGAGGACCTCGGGTACCGGTGCGTCATCCGGCCGGTCATCGCGATGCGGCGCGACGAGTGCCCGTAGGGCCGCGTCGAGACGGCTCATCCCATCGGGGTCGTCAACCTGCAAGATCATTGCATGCAAATCGGCTACGTCGGGATCGGCCAGCGGCAGGCGATGTTCAGGGCGGACCTGCCGGTCGCGCTTGCGGCGGCGGGCCGCCCACTGCGCGGCGAACGCGCTCACGAGCAGCCCGCCGGTTGTGATCCACAAGGGCACTACAAGGAAACGGTCTCCGGTCTCGGATGACGGCGTGGCAGTATCCGGCGCTTCACGCGGCTCGCTACCGAGCGAGGTTGCCGGCGTCCGGGCCGGTGTCGGTTTTGCCGTGATGGTGGGTTCGGTGCTCGCCGGCGTGCCGATCCCCCTCGTGGGAGCGGCGCTGGGCGTCTCTGGGACTGGCCCTGCTTGAACTGGCGCCGCTGGGACGGGCACCGTCAGCGACGTCGTCCTGCCCGGCAACATCGGGAGTGACAGGTGCATGCCCGGGTTGATGAGGTCGGGTCGGGTCAGATGACGTCCGTGAGGGTCCGTGATTCCCCGGTTCGTCTCGAAGATGGCATCGACAGCTCGGGCTGTCTCAGAGGCGTTGGCGGTTGGGTAAGCGTCCTCGGCGATCGTCCAGAGGCTGTCACCCGGCTGAACTGGGTACGACCTGTCCTCCGGCCCGACGTGCGGCAGCGGTATGCGCAGGATCGTTCCCGCGCTGACAGCGACGAAGCCAGAAGACAGCCGTGCGCCGTCATCCTGGCGTGCACCGACGCTGGCGTCCCGGATTACGGCCCACCGGTCGGCGTCGCCGTAGTACCGGTCAGCGAGAGAGCGCAACGTGTCGTAGGCGTCGCATCTGTGCTCCTGAAATCCCCATACAGCGGCGCCTGCGGCGCCTGACGCTGGTGTATCGGTCACCGTTGCCGTCCACACTGCTGTTGCATCCAGAGATCCGGGGTCCTGCTCGTGTGCGGTCGTCACGGTTGCTGCCACGGCGGCAGGCCCATCCGAAAGCGTCGAGCCGAGTCCAGCGGTCGCGATCGGCCGGGTCGCAAGGACGACGAGTACCACGGACGCGCTTGCCACCCACGTTCCGGCGAGGTGGGCGAGGAAGCCGGGCACGATGGCCGACCGGGTCGCGGCGGCGCCCCGGAGGACCCGTGCGCCGATTTCACGCAGTACCGCGATGGCGACATCGGCCCAGAGCACCCAGGCGGCCACCGCGATCGCGTTGGGGACGACATCCGGGTGCAGATATCCACGACTGGCCAGCGTCCACCAGCGCCCGGGCTCCCAGGTCTGGGGCAGCGGGTTGGTCCGCCACAACCACAACGCCACCGGCACCACACCGAGGAACGCGACAAGCCCGACGAGCGCCAGCAGCCCGCGGACGACGGCACCCCTGCCCGGCCGTGATACCCGACGGACCGATCGATTGGGCCGGGAAGCGGTCCGGGTAGCGGGCCTGCCCGGTTGGGCACGGTGCGGGAAACGGGGCATGACCTCCACCTTGTGAGCGCGGGTCAGGATCAGGGCCGATCAGGGTCCGGGAGTGGCTGTGGCGGAGCGGGTTTGGGTGACGGTGGCGCCCGCCGGTTTGACCACGGCGAGCAGGCGGTAGTCGATGTGGCTGACAGCTGTGACCGTTACGGTCGCGTCGGTCACGGTGGCGGTTCCGGCGATATCATGATCTTGTAGGTAGCTCTCGGCGGCGCGAGTGGCCGCCGCCGGGTCCAGCCGGATGATGCCGACCTGAAGGGCTGCGAAGTCGAGTTCCTGCGCGCCGACTCGGGCCGCCTTCCCTGCAAGGTCGAAGGTCTCGCTGCTGGCGTGCAGCACTCGTCCCGCGTCGAAGATGAGACCGGCAAAGAGAAGAGCGGCGCTGAAGAGGACCGTCAGGAATATCGAAATCGCTCCGCCGTCAGACGGCCGGGCGTTCCCGCTGGGCGGGCCGGAGGCTGGGTTCATGCCAGCCCTCCTCGGTACCGGTCGATAATTTCTTCGGCTGTTGCTCGTACAGTGCGTGACGGCCCGATTGGCGGGTCGGTGCGGCAGGACACGGCGACGGTGACCGTGCCACCCGCCCGGAAACCATCGGTCGCCGTGGTGACATCAATGCTGTTTCGGTTACAAACACTCTCGGCAAGAAGTGTCCGGGCGAGGGATGTGGCCGCCGCGACCGCCTCGTCCTGGTCAGCCGTCAGGGACGCGGCGCGGGCAGCTTCACGTGCGGCTGTGGTCACGGCTGTCCCGCTTTCCTGCGCCTGGTAGACGACAACCACGACGACGACCGCCAGCAGGAAAATGGCCCAACCGGCGGCAAATTCGAGTGAGAACGACCCGGCATCCCAGTGTCGGATGCGCGTTCCCCGACGGCGGCCATCGGTCATGGCCGTTGTTGAGGAACGAAACGCAATTCCGGGCCGGTCGCGGTCCTGGTCACCGTCCCGCCGAGCGCCGGCCGGACGGTGACGGACACCGTTACCAGATCGGTCTGCTGGCTGACCGTGACGTCGACGCTGTCCACGACGCGCGTCGACGACGCGAGCCGGACGGCGGCCGTCTGGGCGTTGTTGCGGTCTCCACCAGGCGATTGCGCGATCTCCAGTGCTCGTTGGGCCGCTGCCGACGCCGCCTCGGCGGCCAGCCATCGGACGGACAGCATGAGCAACAACGTCAACAACGCAAAGACGCCCATCATCACAACTGTGAGTTCGACGGCGCTGCCGTCGTCACCGTGCCGACGGGTCCAGGCTGAACCGGTCGCATCCTTGGTCACTGGCAGGTCGCGGGGTCCGGAGCGGTGCAGATGTTGTTCGCGATGTCCACAGCCTTGTTGCGCAGAATCACGAGGACGACCGCCGCTATAAGGAGGAGACCGACGGCGATCGCCGCGGTCGGTAGAACATCGCCACGATCGTCTTTCCGGGCGGCGGAAATCTGAGTGGAGATCCACAAGTAGACCGCGGTCATACAGGCGTTGAGCGGGCGGAGCATATGTGCCGTCCTTCCTCGGCCCGTCAATGTCTGATCGCGGACCGCTGCCGGTGAGGGGTTAGGAGTCAGGGAGTTGGTCCAGTGCTGACGAGGGTGAGTAAGGGATAGGTCAGATAGCCGACGAAGGCGATCGCGACAACCGCGCCTGGAAGCTCCATCTGCGCGTCTGCGGCGGCCTCCTCGCCGCGGCTCTGGGCTGCTTCGGCGGATCGGATCGCTGCCGCCCGGGATTCGAGAGCGATCACTGGAGACGCGCCCCGGCGGGCGGAAGTGACGGTTCGCTTGAGATCAGCGAACTCGGGGACCGGGATACGGGCGGCAAGTCGTTCGAGGCCGGCGTCCGGGGGCGCTCCGCGATCCCGTGCCTCCCTGAGGGCCTCACGGATCTGTCCGAACGCCCATCCCGTTCCGCTGTCCGCCGCGGCTTGCAGGGCGGTGTGCAGCGGGAGACCACCGACCAGCAGGATGCGCGCCAGATCAATGAATGCGGCGACCGCGAGTGCGCCCTCCTTGCGACGGGCGGTGGCGAGCCGGTAGATCGGCCGGTCCGCGGCGGCCAGAGCGAACAGCACCCCGGCCAGGGCGACGACCGGGATCGCAAGCCCTGGCACGGACATACCTGCCGCCGCGGCCACGATCATTGCGGTGACGCCGATCGTGGCCCCGACGACGGCGTAGATGATCCGCGCAAGTGTGTGTGCCTCGGCGTCGCGTCCGACAAGCGCCAGTTCCTCGGTGAGGAGCAGCCGGTGGAGCCGAGCACGCTGCATGACGCCGGTCACGGACATCGCGGCCCATCGCAACGACGAAGACGCCTGTACACCGAGGCCGGACGGTTGCCGACTGGGGAACAGCGCATACAGCGCAAGCCACATACCGGCTCCGACCAGCATGCCGCAGGCAGCCATGCCGATAGCCGTCATCGTGGCTGCCTCGTTCTGGCCGCGCGGGCGGTTTGAGTGGACGCTGCGTCACGAACCGCGAAGAAGTCCGGTGGAAGCGACGGCTGTGACAGTCGCACCAGAGATCGGACCGCGAGGAACACAGCCCCGCCGATGCCACCGAGAACCAGCTCACCGACCAGCGGCCGGTATGCCGCGAGGAACGCCGGCCACACGACCATCAACACCGCGATCGAGACCGCGAACAGGGCAAGCAGCAGCGCCATCGCTCGCCGGTGCTTGGCCCGGGACGCGTGCAGGTCTCGTAGCATTGCCACGCGGTGACGGGTAGCCTCGACCTGATTTGCCATCAGCCGCGGAAGATCGCCTGCGCCGCGCCGGTAAGCGATGTCCAGTGCCGCGATGATCGGCCCGATCGCCGCATGGTCGACATCCGCCCGCAGACCCCACAGCGCATCCGGTAGCTGCTGGCGCTCCAGACGCTCGGCGAGTCGACCCAGAGGTATCGCCAGCGGTTCCGGCGGCATGTCGCAGGACGCGACGACCGCGGCGCGCAGCGGCTGGCCCGCTTCCAGTTCTTGACGGACTGTCTCGCACCACGACGCCACCGCGTCACCCATGCGGGTGATCGCCGCTACGGACGGGCCGGTTATCGCGGTCAGCCCGATCCAGAGCAGGCCGCCGGTAAGAACACCGAGGACCGGAATTTGTACAACGACCGCGACCAGCAATCCGCACGCGGACGTGATGGCAAGCAGGTGACGAGGCCCGAGCGCGTCACCAGGGTGCAACAGGCCCGGCAGCGCGATGCGCCCCGACGCGGCGGCGACCAGCAGCCAGACTGCGAGGCCGACCATGGCGCCACACAGGCCCACGCCGATTGTCGTCACCCCCACCACGTCCCCGACGAGGTGTCCCGGGCCAGTACGGTGGGATCGATGCCGGCGCCGACGAACGTGGCACCCAGTCGGTCGGAAATGTCGTTGTCGGTACGCATGGCACGACCGGCCCGCGGGTTCCACCGCCACAGCTCGGCCGAGGTGACTTGGCCGTCCCGGTAATCCACGTACTCCCGGATCGAAACGACTGCCCGTTGGCCAGCGACTCTGGCCACGTGTACGACGAGATTCACCGTGCCGGCGATGGTCTGCATCACGGTCGTGTCGTCGGTGCGCCGATCACCGAACGCCGCGTACGTCCGAATGCGGGGAAGTACGTCTTCGGCGGATGGTGCGTGGATGGTGGTCGCGACGCCTTGGGCGATACCCTGCCCGAGGGCGAGGAGCAGGGGCATAACGCCGCCGTCCGGCTTGAGCTCACCGAGGGCGACCCTTTCGGGAGTCTGACGGCGGAGGTCACGTGACAGGTACTGCTCCATCGAGTAGGCGCCCTTGCCGTCGATGTTGGATTCTTTCGCTTCGAAATCGACCAGGTTGCGGAAACGCGCGCGGTCGAGAAAGAGCTCCTGCTCGTCCTCGACCGTGACTGTCCGGTCCAGGACGACAGGGTCGGGATGCGCGTTCATCCAGGCACGCAACAGTGTGGTCTTTCCGGCTCCTGTCCCACCCGAAAAGATCACGCCGAATGGTTCGCGTAGCCGGGCCGCGGTGAGGAGCAGGGCCGCGACATCGTCCCCGAACATCGACGCTCGGCGCAGCCCCTCGAGGGTGTCGAGACCCGGCAGAAACAGCCGACAGCCGATGTGCACAAGGCTGGTGACCTTGGCGAGGGCATGCAGACGCGCACCCCCAGGGAGCCGGCAGCGTACGGACGGGTTCGCCTCGTCAAACCGCCGGCCTGCCAATGCCGCCTGCTGAGCGACCCATTCAAACGCCTGCTCCTCGGTGTCGAAAGGCGAACCGAACTCGGTGCGGCGACCGGACGCGCGGTCGGTGCAGACCACGTTGAACGAGCCGTTGACCTCGATGTCGGACCAGGTGGGTGTGAGCAGGAACGGGGCGAGCGGGCCGAGCGGCGACAGTTCCTGCCTGGCATGTCTGCGGATCTCTTCTTCTTCGGCAACGCCCAGCGGGGGTTCGTCGGACCTGACCCGTCGGAGCTGCTCCGTACGGAGGAAGGAGGCCACTGATTCCTCGACCAGAGCGTCTCGCTCTTCGCCCGCTGACGCCCCGGCCATTCCGGTGCGGCCCAGGTGGGCGGCAACGTGCGTGGTGGCTACGGAGGCGAGGACGCCGAGCGCGCCGTCGTCGGGCCGTGTCGGTACCCAGCTCATCGGGACACACCCAGCAGCCGTATTCCGCTCTTGCTGTCGGCTGCCCCCGCAATGATCGGCGCAATGTCCTCAGGTACGGCCAGATAGACAGTTCGATCACTGTTGGTACCTTTGGGCACGGGTTCGACGGCCGCGACCTGGACAGGCTCACCCACCTCCGTGGCCTTGCCGGTGGTGCGGTCAGTGGTGACGACCTGCACACTGTCGCCGGCCCGGACAGTCGAGGAGGGCAGGGCATCCGGAGCGAGACGCACGCCCACAGACGCGAGCCCGGTCGGGATGCGAACCGAGCCGGCCATCTCAGGAGTGATCAGGGTTCCGGGCGGGAGGTCGAGAAGCGCCGCTCGGCCGACGATCGAACTTCGGGCCAGGTCCGGAGAGGCGAGCCGGACAGGCGTGCCATCCGTCGCTACCCGCACAATGGCGATGTCACCGGCTTCCAAGGTCGTGCCGCGCTGCACGGCTCTGGTCAACATGACCGCGTCGACCATCGTGTTTCGGTCAGCGGTAAGCCACAGAGCGCCCGAGGCGCCGAGCACCATCATCAGCGCGGCGACGGCCATCGTCCGGCGCCGACCTCGAGGCCGGTCGGGGACATCTGAAGGAAGATCGTACGGGTCGGGGTTCTGCGCGAGGTGCTGGAAGGAGTGCGGGAGTCGAAGATCGGTCATCCGGTCACCGTTCCGGCGTTCTCGAGAGCCTGGATCTCACCGACTGGGATGTCGTAGGCGGTCGTGGTGATGATCGGGTCAAGAGTTCCTCCGTCGCCGTTGGTGGCCGTCCACGTGATCTGCCAGTGCAGGTGGAGCTGAGCCCTCCAGGCGTGCCCGTTCGAAGCGACCGTGGACGCGTCGAGGTAGCGGTACGAGCAGGCGGGCGCATGGGACGAAACGTCCGTGCCGGGGGCGAGGACCTGTCCCGGTCCGGCGCAGGACACCGCTGGTGAACCGTCACCGGGGTCGAGCTCGAGGCGGTCTGGCTTTGCGGTCACGGTGGCCGACAGCCCCGGGACGGCCGCGACCGCCGAGATCGGAGCCCACTGCGTGACATCGACGGCGAACCAGACCGGGACGTGAACGATTGCGCGACCGCCGTGGGTGACGTCCGGCGAGAAGACGCCACGCGGGGTGGGAAGCCGACTACGAGCTTGCACCGTGGCAGCGGTGACAAGCTGCTTGGGATCGGCGGCCCGGATCCAGTACCAAGTGATCTCGGCGCCGGGGCACATGCGCGCGTAGAGCGTAGACGATATGCCATCCGCGTCTACGCGCCTGCTCGGCTCCTTACTGTTGATCAAGTAGTTGACCAGACTGCCCGGATACCAGGTGCAGGGATCGACAGCGCCAGTGCCGGTGGGCTTCTCGATGGGCGTTCCGCTTTCGACCATGGTGAGGATTTCGCTCAGGGTGGTGTCTGTTCTCGCCTTGGCCGAGTCGGAGTTTTCGCCGGGATCGAAGTTGCCGAGCGCGGCCCACGCTGGACGGGAAACACAGAGCGCAACCGCCAGAACGGAGACGATCACGGCCGTTCTTATCGGGGCGGGCACCGGTTCTCGCCCTTCCAGCTTCCGATCACAGTCCCGCCGTCGAGTTTCCAAGAGCCACCTTGGTGTTTCCACAGGAAGTCGGTGCGGGCGCTGACGGCAACGTCGTTGACGACGATTTCCTTGCCGTCGACTGATCGATTGGCGGTGTCATAGACGATGCCGTCGTCGTAGGTACAGACCGTCGCGACCGCCTGCCCGGCGGATGAGTCGTCGCTGACCGTGATTCTTTCGATGACGTAGTAGCCGGCCACGCCTCGGCGGCCGGCATATTTCTGGTCGGCAAGTACTCGGAGCCGGTTGGCCATGGCGGTCCTGGCAGGTGATCCTTCGATGTACAGGGCGAGGAGCGGCCCGGTCTGGGCAGGGTTCCCGGGAGCGGCGATGGCGGTTGCATAGGCGTGGTCATAGTCGGCTTGTGCAGCAGTGACCTGGCGGGAGGCCTCTGCCGCCGCGTCCGGAGTTCGCCGGGTGCTGACCGCCGTGGACGGACCGGATGTCAGCGTCCGGTCACCCGTGGCCGCGGGCGACTCCAGAGGCCGAGGACCGGCGGCCGACCCGCATCCGAAGAGGCTGACGGCCACCACGAGAGCAACTGTGGACAAACCGGCTATCGAACGAATCACGGCGGGCGCGCCAGAAAAGATCAAAACGTCTCGATTCGGTATAAGGTCGCATCAGAGGAACTATGACCGGCTCGATGGTTGAAGTCATATTGGATACCGATGGTTACAATCCTCCTTATCTGAGAAGAAATGTCCATATGCACGGTCCATCAGGTGCCTTTACCAGTCAAGTGCTTGTAATAATCTGCGACTCGCGTCACGTAAATATTACTTTCTGTAGTTAAAATCGGCATGGTGCGGGTATCGATATACGCAAAGTTATGACTCCTTCCGTGTGGTGGTCCGTTTAAAGGCAGAGGCCGAGGCTCGAAGGGTCCTGGATGATCTCTTCGTAACGGCGGCGCTGGCTTGGATCGGCGGGAGCGGGCCCAACCGCGCGTGCGCGGGGGGAGCTGTCGACAGGCGCGGCAGGAGCGCCGTAAGGGAGGCCGAGGACGTGATGACGGTAGTCCTCGATATCGCGGGCCCGGCGGAGCCAGGTGTCGGCATCATCGCCGAGATGCCGGGGTGGGCGCCCGAGGAGGTCGGTGAGGTAGTGGGCTGGCTCGGCAACCAGCCGGACCACCGCTTGGTCGATCTGGCGGGCTTGCGCGGCTCCGACACGCCGGAGCCGACTGGCGACCGTGGCCTGCGCCTCGACAAGGGTGGGTGCGCTCAGGCCGACGGCGTCGTGCTCGGTCTGCGTGTCCTCCAATGCCTGCTCCGCTTCGGCATGGGTTCGGCGGAGTTGATCGAGACGCTTTCGCGCGGCGTGAAGCGCGGCTGTCTGGCCGCGGCTTCGACGGTCCGACTCGGTGCGGCGCAGGTGCTGTTCGGCGTCATCGAGCGCCTGTACGGCAATGGCGAGGCGGGAGGCGGTTGCCCGTGCTCTGTCCGCGACCCGCCGACGAGTCTCCCGCGCCGCATCAGTGGTCGCCGCATCGGTGGTCGACGTCGCGGCGAGGATCTCGGCGAGCCTGTTCCGTTCGGTGAGCAGCGTCGAGGTGGGCAGGTGGGAAAGGCGTGTAGTCACCGCGGCGTCCAAGAGTTGGGTGACGCGTGCCCAGTCCTGACGGGCCGTTCGCGGCGGGCGGAGCTGGTAGGCGGCGGGGTGAACGCCCGCGGCGGTGCACAGCGTGTGCGCACGGTTCTCAAGAATCGCGGCACCTGTGCGCACCGACTCCTGGTCGCCTGCGGCAAGCTGGGCGGCGACCGTGTCGGGATGTCGGCCGGTGTCGAGGAGTGCATGAATACCCGCGATGGCCCGCTCGCGGGGCACTCGCTCGGCGGCGCTGTGGAAGCGTCGGGCAACCGGCGGCGGCAGCCGCATCGCCCACGCGGCAGCGATCCCCACCGCCTGTTCGTGGAGATCCTGCCACCTGACGATCGGGTCGTCGGTGTCCATCGGGGGCTCCGGCCCGGGATCGTGCGGTGGGCTGCCGGGCTGGTGTCGGGCGTGGTAAATCGCCAGGGCTGCGACGGCCTCATCCCA
Source organism: Protofrankia sp. Cj3 (assembly GCF_917627355.1). Classification (NCBI taxonomy): domain Bacteria; kingdom Bacillati; phylum Actinomycetota; class Actinomycetes; order Frankiales; family Frankiaceae; genus Protofrankia; species Protofrankia sp. Cj3. The sequence goes on from NZ_CAKJTR010000043.1 coordinate 27,757, forward strand.
GATGAGTCGATCCGGCCCGATCGGAGGCCGTGGCCCTATGCGGGCGATGAGCCGGGCGGGTGGGTTGGTCCGGGCAGCGGCGCTGACCGCGGCTTCGCCGGCGAGTTCGGCCCGGCGTAGTACGACTGGGTCCACGCGACTCAGCTCGCGATCCGTTGTCGGTGCGCTTGCGTCACGGCGCAGTGCCGTCAACTCCGCCAGGGTGTGGTCCTGGCGGAGTCGGTGGGCAGCGTGCGCGTGCGGGTCGATGTCCCCGGCGGGCCGCTCGGCGCGGGAGCGGCGGAGCCGGTCAGCGAGCCGGTCGATCGTCTCGCCCTGCGGGGGCAGGATCGGCAGCCAGTCTTCGTCGTCGAGATTCGCTTCGAGTTCGGGTCGGCGGATCAGGTAGGCGCGAAGGTCGTCCTGCGCGCGGGAAAGCATGACGTACAGGCCGGCCCGGCTGGTGTCGTCGACAACGACCGGCCGGGCGGTCGCCATGTCCGCACCCTGGGCCTTGTGAGCGGTCAGCGCGTAGGCATGGCCGAGCCCGCCGGTGCGCCCATCGGGGAACTGGTGGGTGAGGTAGATCCAGTCGACGCTGACCGTGCCCTTGCCGGGGAACCGGACGTCGAGCATCTGCCGCTCGGGGTGAGCGGGGTCCACGTGGACGGCGGTGACCGTGCCGATCGTGCCAGTGCGAACGTAGTCGGAGGAACGTTGGCCATGAGGGACGAGGGTGTGCCCGGCCTGGGTCAGGGTGATGACGTCGTCGCAGACCTGGAAGGGCCGGCCGGCGGCGTGCAGCACCGGGCCGGTCAGGGTGCCGTCGGTGGCCAGCCGGGTACGGGCGGCCTGGTTGAGGGTCTCGACGTCGCGGTGATGTTCGGCCATCATCAGCGCACGCGCCGCGGTCCGGTCTCGGCGTCGCCGCCGGTTTCCCCCCGTTGCCGACGGCGATGCGCTCCGCGTCCGGTCCGTGGCGCTCCTACCGTCGGTGGTGGGTCGGGCCGCGGCTGTGCGGTCGGCGTACCAGTCGTCGACGACGGCGGCCAGCATCGTCTCGCGGTCGTCGAACACATCAATGCGCCGGTCGTTGGCGAGGCGGCGCAGGGAGCGTTCAACGTCGTCGGGAAGCGCCGAGCGTAGCCCGTGCAGCGCCGCGCGGACTTCGGCCATCGCAGGTCCCCGTTGTCGACGGACGGTGGTCAGGCGGCCGACCGCGTCCGGGAACGCGGTGACCAGATGGGCGTACCAACCGCCCGCGCCGACCGAGCCGAGCTGGGCTGGGTCGCCGAGAAGGATGAGGACTGTGCCGGTGCGCGCGGCGTAATGGGCGAGGCGTTCGGCGTCGCGGGTGGCGACCTGGGTCGCTTCGTCGAGGACGACGACTGTCCCCGGTGTCCAGACCTGGCCGGGGTCGTCGGCGTGGTCGAGCAGCGTCAGCCAGCCGGCGACCACCCGGGCCGGGACACCAAGGTCGTCGCTGAGGTCCTCAGCCTGTTTTCCGCCGTGGGCGGTGCCGAAGACCTGGTAGCCGGCGCCGGTGAGGATGCGTACGGCTGTACGTATCGCCGTGGTCTTGCCGGTGCCAGCTTCCCCGATGACCGGGCGGATCAGATCTGCGCTGCCGACGACCTGGCGGACGAGGTCGAGCTGTTCGTCGTCCAACCGGGGGTCTGATGCCGCGGCCGATGCCTGGATGGCGGGGGAGGCTGCGAGCCGGATGAGAGCCCGCTCGAGGACGTCAGCGGCCAGGAGACGATGGTCGTGGCCGGCATGGTCGGCGCGTCCTTGCCGGTACAGGCTGATCAGCTTGTCTTCGATCTCCAACAGTTCCGCGGTGGTGAAGATCAGTTCGGGGAGCCGCCGGCGGCGTGCGGCGGTGTCGTCGACCAGAACGACCCGGGGATCGGCGAGCATCTGTTCGCTGATGGTGCTGATGGCGGTGGGATCGAGCCGGTCCACTCCCCAGGCCGCGACCTGTTGATGGACGTCGCGGAGAGTGAACGTCGGATGGTTCGCGGTCAGCCCGTTGTGTCCGACGAGCCGGTCAACCAGCGCGGAGATCTCGTCGTCGGTGGGAGGTTCGAATGACCGCTGACGGTGGATGCCGAGTGCGCGGATTTGTTCCACTGTCCAACCGGCCTCGGTGAGCTTCGTGGCTTGCACGGCCCGGACCTGGGCGTCGGCGAGGACCGTTTTCGGCGCGCGGGACCCGCGCTGCGCGGCGACCTCGGTGCGGGCGTCGGGTGCGAGCCCGTCCGCGACGAGTTGGGCGAATTCGCGCTGCACCTCGGCATGGCGGGATGAGAACGCCTCCAACAGAGTCGGAGGGAAGCCCGCCAGCTCGGCGACGCCGTTGCGGACCGTCTGCCATTCCAGGCCGCGGCGGCGGGACAGTTCGTGCCGCAGCGCCGCCGCGCCCACGTATCCGGCACTGACGCGATGGGCCAGCAGCACCTCGCTGTCGAGCGCCCGCCACTCGACCCGAGCGGTTCCGGTTGCGTCGCGTTCGGGCTGACCGTTGTCGTCCAGGACGGGGATGGCGACCGCGTTCGCGACGATGTTGTGAACGTGTAGGTGTGCCTCGTTTGCGCGGGATGTGTCGTGCAGGTAGGAGGCGACGGCCAGGCCGAGGCCGGCACGGTTACGGCCGTCGACCATCCCGACCGTGGCGTACCGCTCCAGGTAGCCGAGAGCGGCGTCGACCCCGGCGTTCAGCGCGGCGGCGACGTCCCGGCGCAGGTCGTCGTCGCCGAATGCCCACAGCAGGCTGACGCTCTTGGGCGCGGCGCAGGTGATGTCGAAGCCCATGACGACGGTGGGCGGGTCCCGTTCGGCCATGAACCGGACCAGTTCGTCCCGCTCGACGAACCATCGGCCGGAGGGGTCCTTGTGGGCAGTGAGCCGAGCCTGCGGAGAATGGCCGATCTGCCCTGCTTCGCCCGTGGGTTCTGTTCCAAGAGCGGGTGTTTCGGAGCCGGTCGCGTCGTCGACGGCTTCCGGTGACGGGCCCTGGCTGATCCGACGGTCGGCGTCGGCTCCCGTGGTAATGCCGCGTTCGGCGAGTCGTCGCAGGTAGGACGGGGCCACACCGGCGATCCGCGCTGCTTCGGCCAGGGTGAGCGTTGTCCGGACGTCC
>NZ_CAKJTR010000043.1:31256-32707 GCF_917627355.1 Protofrankia sp. Cj3
GTCTGCGGAGCGGGAAGACGTTCCACCCGGCCCGCGGAACCCGACGGGGGCAGAAGCGGCCGTCCAGTCACCGCATGCCGGCCCATCAGCAACCGGTGCAGGTGCTGCGCTGACACGATGCCGTGTAGACCGACCAGGGACGCGGCGGACCCTCGTGCCTGCCCTTGCGCTCGTTCCCGGGAGTAATAAGCGGCTGTTTCGACCGTTGGGGACGGGGCTCCGCCCTGGACGTAGTCCACGATCCGCAGCGCCGCCGCGGCGACCGTTCCGGCATCCCGCGCCCGCAGGCCGAGGACCTTCACCGTGACGATCATGTGGTGTCTGGCGTGCGCGTTCTGCCCATTCGCACCTCCCGGCCGTGCCCCGGGGTCCATGCGAGACCACGAACCCGTTCACACGGATGAGTGCGCGAGACGGCGATTGTGGAAGGTGACGGCAGCGCCTGCGTCCAGCTCCTTCGACATGGGCACGGCGTCCGGGCGCTGCGATGCCGCCGCGGTGCGCGACCGGGGGTGTGCCGTTTCCGCCGTCGTGCGGCCTATCAGGTGAGAGATCCGTTCGTCCTGTCGAGCCGACGCAGATGGCTCGGCGCGACGGGCGGCCCTACCGCAGCCTGCTGGAAGGCGACTTCGATGATTACGAACTGTGCCCACACTCCCGACCGCGATTCGTTGGAGCGGGCGCGCCAGGCCCATGCCGAGGCGGTGCAGAACCTCGTCGTCGAGATCGCGGCGGGCATCGCCGCTGACGTGCGGGCTACCTACCCGGGCGCCGCGGTGATCGACGTCGCTGTCGACAGCGACGAGCAGGAGATCGAGTTGGTGGCCGTGTGCGCATTCGCCGGCGAACCCATCGGTGACATGAACAGCGACCGGTTCGAGAACCTCGCGTCCCGAATCGAGCCGGACCTGAACTGGATACGCCGCCTCGCCCTTGAGCCTGATGGCTGGCATCCGAGTCGACTTGATCTCACGGCCACCTTCACGTGGTACCGCTGCGTCGAGGAGCCGACCGTGCGTTGGTTTCCGGACCTTGGTAGTCCCGTCTGGGTGAGAACCGGGGTGTAGCCAGCGGGCGTCATCCGAGACGTCAGGGTGCGGCGATGGGCGCCCACGTGCATGCCCCCGGCATGGAACGCTTTACAGCGCATGCACATCCGTCGGCGGTCACTTGATCCGAACGGCACATGGGAAGGTGTCGCTGCGCGACACCTTCGAGGAGTGCTGGCCGCGCTCGTGTGACATCGGCGGGCCGGTGTATTTGACCGTCGGACGGCCTTGCCTGCGTGGTCACCGATGGCAGGAATGCGCGCACCCGATGCTCATCAATGTGTGGCCGTTCACGCGGTGCCCGTCGGCGCGGTTGTGGACGGGGTGTGCCGAAAGCGCGGTGTCGCGGCCTACCAGGTGTAGAGCCCGCTGCCGTGAGGAGCCGACCATGCCGGTAGTCGT
>NZ_CAKJTR010000043.1:32955-33639 GCF_917627355.1 Protofrankia sp. Cj3
TGCGTGGCCTTGCCATTGCCAGCAGCCGATGAGCGGTGGGGTCTGTCGTGGTGACTCCGCCAGCGGTCCCGGGCACGTGTGGCGCCACCACGGGCTCGAGGCGGATGCGCTGCGATCAGCCAGCCGCCTACGTCATCGACTGCCAGTGTGCCCGCGGGCATCGTGGAACGGTGACGCATTGCGTTGCCCATGCTGCCGAGGCCCGTGCGGGGGAGCTGTTGTGCGGCGGCTGCGAGGAGCGCGGCGTGCATGCCACACCGATAACGGTCATCTCCATCCGCAGCCTGGCCGCCGCATCTACCCGTCCGACCGCCACGGACTTTGTCACACCGGATGCCACAAGCCCAGGTCATCTGCCCGGCGGCAGCGGTTACCCGGCGAGTGTCGACGACGGGTTGGACCTGTCGTGGTGACCACGTAGCAACGATCGGCCCGCCGGGTGTGCTGGGCAAGGCCTGCGATTGCGCACCAGGTCGGTTCATCCCGATCGCCCGTCGCGTCGGAGAGAGCACGCAGTTCTCGCCGAACGTTACAACCGAGTACGGGCTGTTAACCCGCGTGGGGGAGCGGACTGCCTGACCGCCTCCGATGGCACACCGTCGGTGCCCGTATGGTCGAGGAGCGCTCGGACTTCTGGATCGTCCGGTGACATACCCCCCGGGTATGGCAAGATCGATATATGGT
>NZ_CAKJTR010000044.1:0-2291 GCF_917627355.1 Protofrankia sp. Cj3
AGAGCTTTCGATCAGCAACACATTGCAACCATGTTGGTATAACCGACCACTTTCCAGCCACTTTATCGGCACCGGTAGGATTTCCGTCGTACATCGGAGGGGCCTTGGTCAACCTTGCTGCGACACATCGTCCAGCAGCCGAGTACTCTGCGTAACCTAACGCGATGTACACCCGGAGGGACCGCGGCCCACGACCGCCGCACGGATCGCCCTGGCGATCAGACTGACAACCGCCACAGGTCACGAAGGCCGGGATCTACAATCCAGGGCCTGACGCCTGGCCACCGGTGAACGCGCAACGGTGGCCTCGCGGCCCGGGAGGCTTGCCGGTCCGGCGCTCGGCGCGGTCAGCGGGGACCGCGCACGACACAAGGAGGTGTCTGAATGCTCGGGTCTCCGTCTGCATGGGACACGGCACAGATCCAGTTGGAGAACGCCGCCCGCCACCTCGGCCTCGATGACGGCCTGCACGATCTGCTCCGGACTCCGCGTCGCTCGATCACAGTCAGCGTCCCCCTGATGCGCGACGATGGCCAGTTGCTTGTCCTTACCGGCTACCGGGTCCAGCACAACCTGGCCCGCGGACCGGCCAAGGGGGGGATCCGCTTCCATCCGTCCACCGACCTTGACGAGGTCAAGGCCCTGGCCATGTGGATGACGTGGAAATGCGCGTTGATGGGCATCCCCTACGGCGGTGCCAAAGGCGGCATCGCCGTCGACCCGAAACTGCTGTCCCTGGCCGAGCGGGAGCGCATGACCCGCCGCTACGCGGCCGAGCTCGTCCCGCTCATCGGGCCGGAGAAGGACATCCCCGCGCCGGACGTGGGCACCGACGAGCAGACCATGGCATGGATCATGGATACCTACTCGACGCACACCGGCTACACCGCGCCCGGAGTCGTCACTGGTAAGCCGTTGTCGATCGGCGGATCAGCCGGGCGGGCCGGCGCGACGAGCCGTGGCGTCCAGCTGGCGGCTTTCGCCGCGCTGGCCGAACACGGCCTCGACCCGTACGACGTTACTGTCGCGGTCCAGGGGTTCGGTAAGGTCGGCGCGCTTGCGGCGCAGTACCTCCACGACGCCGGCTGCCGGGTCGTCGCGGTGTCCGATGTCAAGGGGGGCGTGTACAATCCGCAGGGGCTCAATCCGGCCGCGCTCGTCCGCCGCGTCCAGCGCGGCGCGGACACGGTCGTGGGATACCCCGGAACCGACACGATCACCAATGCCGAGCTGCTCGAGCTGGACGTCGATCTGTTAGTGCCCGCGGCGCTGGAAGGAGTCATCACCGCCGCGAACGCCGACCGGGTCAAGGCACGGATAATCGTAGAAGGCGCGAACGGCCCGATATCCGCGAACGCTGATCCGATCCTCGACGGCAACGCGGTCGTGGTCGTCCCGGACATCCTCGCCAACGGCGGTGGCGTCGCCGTCTCCTACTTCGAGTGGGTTCAGGACATTCAGGCCTACTTCTGGACCGAGGACGAGGTCAGCGACCGGCTGCGCGACATCATGAACCGCGCGTATGGGGAGGTTTCGCGGCTAGCGACGGAACGTGACGTGAGTCTGCGCACCGCCGCGCACATCATCGGGGTCGCCCGGGTCGCCGACGCGCACCGGACCCGCGGTCTCTACCCCTGACAGCGCTGCCCCGCACACCTCCGTCAACCTCCTCACGGGCACCGGGCGGGATGGGGATGCCAGCCCCGTCCCAGCCCGCCGCTGATACTTCGATGATCATATCGATGTCGTCCGCCGGGGATGTCCTGTTCCGTCGTTGGTGACCGCACGTCTCACAGCGGTGAGTCAGGACGATGTCATGCGGACCGGTCTCCACCGCGACCGGGCGCATCGCGCCGCGGCACTCCGCCGCCCGGTCACCGGGGTTGACATCCACATGCCGAGACCACAGGCAGCACGGGCAGTGGTTGGTGTAACCGTTCCCGCGGACCGGTGTCCCGCAGACGAGGCACTCGAAGTCCTCGGTGGTACGGACGAAGCGACGGGGCACTCCCCGAGAGTAGGAAGCGTCGCCGGCATGCTCAACAGCGAGCCATCAGTGATCTGATCCCGCGTGTCGGCCGGTTGATCCCGCGTGTCGGCCGGCTCGGCCGAAGTTGTCGGACCCATCCTCTGAAATAGTGGGCGGCGAACCACAACCCTGTGATTCGCGGATCCCGTCCCGTCTGGAGGAGGCCATCGCCGTGGAAGCCGCCCACGTCCTGGCAATGGAGGCCGGAACCTTCGGCCCGCCGCCGCATCCCGTCGAACTGCGGACCAGCGAGCCGCAGGGC
>NZ_CAKJTR010000044.1:2458-5271 GCF_917627355.1 Protofrankia sp. Cj3
GCGGCCCGCGAGCCACCGAGGCCGGGGGTTGCGGCGACTCACCGGCGTTCAGTCGCACCGCACAGTCGAACACTGAACGCGATGCGGTATCCGCTTTGAGCGATCGACAGCGGCGGGTCCTGGAATTCGAGCGGCACTGGTGGCGCTACGCGGGCGCCAAGGAGACCGCGATCCGCGCCGAGTTCGCAATCTCGGCAACCCGCTACTACCAGATACTGAACGCTCTGATCGACTCCCCCGCCGCCCTCGTCACCGACCCCATGCTGGTCAAGCGGCTACGCAGGTTGCGAGCGACACGCCGACGGGCGCGCGCCGGCGGTACCGCCCGCCTCGACCCCGCTGAGATGTGAGCATTCGTCATGACCGATACCACTGTCGCGTCGCCCAGCCCGCCACGGCCGCCCCGACTGCGTCGCGGTGATCGGCTGCACACCATCGCGGCCGGCAGCATCGCCGTGCTGGCCGTACTCGGCTGCATTCTCGTCGTCAACTTGGTGAATGACCCGACCGCGGAGAAATCTCGCGTGGCGGCGGCAGCGGCCACCTCCACACATCCGCCGGTGATGAGCGGGCCGTCTGCCACCGCTGCCGCCGGGACCGCGATGACCAGGGCGGTAGCCTCGCCGCCAGCCGCGGCGGGCACCCAACCATCGCCAAAAGTCATATCCCAGCCACCCGCTGCCGCGACCGCCCCGGCCAGCACGCCGCAACACGTTTTCGCCCCGATCGTGATTCTGAACAACTCCAGGGAGAAGGGGCTGGCGGAGGCCGCCCGAGCACGGCTGGAGGCCGCCGGCTTCACAGTGACGCGGACCGGCAACTACCAGTCGACATACAACGTCGAGATCCCGACCGTGTTCTACGACGAAGGGCAGCTGGACGCGGCCCAGACCGTGCTGGACCTCATCCCGGACGTGAAGCAGGCGAAACCGAAGAACAAGAACTTCATCGCGGATGATCCACTCATCCTTGTCATAACCAAGGATTTTTCGCCAACCGCACCCTAGACCCGCCAACGGTCGCGTGATCATCACCCTGCTGTACGCGACGTCGGCGGCCCTGCGCGAACAAGCTGGCTGAAGGCCGCGCGACCATGGGTTTTCACGCGCGACCGGAGGCCCTGAGAGAACAAGTGACGGACCTGACCTCATGACTTCCACATCCGGTTCCGGCCCGATCGCCACAGCGCCGCGGACGCTGGCCGGCGGCGCGGGGCTCGCGGCCCTCCTCACCGACCCACGCCACGCGCTGATCTCGCTGGACTACGACGGCACTCTCGCGCCGATCGTCGCCCGCCCGTCGGACGCTGTTCCGGCACCGGGTGCTCTGGCCGCGCTGGCACGGATAGCCCAGCAGGTCGGATCGGTCGCCATCATCACCGGACGGCCGGTCAGCGCGCTGCTCGAACTCGCCCGGTTCAGCGAAGAACCGGGGCTCGACTCGATGGTCATCCTCGGCCAGTACGGGCTGGAACGCTGGGACGCCGCTACCAATCAGATCACAAGCCCCGACCCACTACCCGGGGTCACGGCCGTCAGGGCCGCCCTGCCGCGGCTGCTTGAGGACGCCCCGGCCGGCACTGTCGTAGAGGACAAGGGGCACGCGCTCGTCGTGCACGTACGCCGCACCTCTGACCCGGACGCCTCGCTGGCGGCTCTCACACCCGCGCTGACCAGCCTTGCCAAAGACCACGGGCTGGAGGCTGCGCCCGGCAAACGGGTTCTGGAGCTGCGTCCGCCCGGCCACGACAAAGGCCGCACGCTACGCGACCGGGTGACGGAGCTGGGTGCCCGCTCGGTGTTGTTCGCCGGTGACGACCTCGGCGATCTGCCAGCCTTCGACGTGGTCGACGAGCTGCGGGCCACCGGTATTCCGGGGCTGACCGTGTGCAGCGACGGCCCGGAGGTGCCAGCCCGGTTGCGGGAACAGGCAGATCTCGTCGTTCCGGGCCCGGAGGGAGTGGTCGCGCTGCTGCGCCTCCTTGCCGACCGCCTCTCCTGAGAGCCTGTTCGCGGAGCTTTCCCGCCTGTCAGGCGAGTAGGGCGTCGAGCTGGTCGCGAAACCACCTGCGCGGGGGAAGCCGGCCGGCGACGGCGGCGAGCCGCTCGCATCGGTGGCGGCGCTCGTCAGCGGTCATCAGCAGCGCGGTGTGGATGGCTGCGGCGGTCTCACCCACGTCGAAGGGATTCACTACCAGCGCGTCGGCTGCCATCTCCGCGCAGGCTCCCGCCTCGCGGGAGAGAACCAGCGCGGCTCCGGACCTCGACAGCACCGCGCCTTCCTTCGCGACCAGGTTCATACCATCCCGGATTGGATTCACCACCAGGACATCAGCGAGTGACAAGGCAGCCAGTGACCGCGGGTAGTCGTCGTTGACCTCGAGCCGGACCGGCGACCACGAAGCGGTCGCGAACTCGTCCTCGATCTCCTCCACGATCCGCTGTACGGCAGCCGTGTACTCGCGGTACTCAGGAAGATCGTGACGTGACGGGTAGGCACAGACGATGTGCGTCACCTGGCCATGCCAGCATGGATGTTCACGCAGCAGTTCCCGGTACGCTTCCAGCCCGCGGACGATGTTCTTCGACAGCTCGGTCCGATCCACCCGCACGATCACCCGACGGCCCGCGGTCAGTTCCCGCATCTCGGCGGCGCGGGCCGCGACATCATGCCCGCGGGCGCGCCGTACCAGAGCGGCGCTGTCGACTCCGAGCGGGTGGACACCGATCCGGACGGCCCGACCGCGGTAGCGCAGCCGCGGCTGGCCGGTGCCATCGGTCATTCCACCGGTCTGGCCCGCACTGTCGCCCTGG
>NZ_CAKJTR010000044.1:5671-7780 GCF_917627355.1 Protofrankia sp. Cj3
TCGATCTCGGCAGCCCGGTCAACGGCGATGTCAACGCCGAGCGTTGCCTGGGCACAGCGGCAGAACGCCTCGGCCCACGCGGCGGTCAGAAAACCAAGATGATCAGCGCCGAGCAGGCCTTCGACGACCGCGCTGGCGACCCTGTCCGGCAACATCCGGAAGTACTCGGGTGGCGGCCACGGGGTGTGGCTGAAATGGGCAATCCGTAGATCCGGCCGCAGCCGACGCAGCTGCGCGGGCGCGAGGGTCAGATGGTAGTCCTGGATCAGTACGGCCGCGCCAGGCGCCGCCTCACGCGCCAGCGCCTCGGCGAACATCGTGTTGTAGCTCTCGTACGCCAGCCAGTCCTGCTGGAACACCGACCCGAAGGACGGCTGGGAGGCCGGGGCGTACAGAAGATGCAGGATGAACCAGAGCGTACGGTTGGCGACCGCGTTGTACGCCCGCTCGAACACGACCCGGTCCACATCGAGCATGCACACCGCGGTGCCGCCGGTGTCGTGGCCAGCGAGATCGAGCCGGCCGTCCGGGGCCAGCCGGGTGGCCCGCCGGTCGGCTTCGCTCAGCGCCGCGCACACCCACACCAGCCCGCTGCCACCGGCGGTATCCCCAGCGGTATCCCCGCCGCCGGACGCGGCATCCTCGCCCACGACCGCGTGCAGACCGCTGACCAGCCCACCACCGCCACGACGCGCGATCAAGGACCCGTCATCGTCCGCGCTGAACGCCACCGGCCCACGGTTGGACGCGACGAGCACACGGGCCGTCCCGACAGCCGCGGAACACGCCGGTTCGTCAACCCCTGTAGCACGGCACACATACGGAGACTAGGGCATGCCTCGAAGATCTTCAGCAGCCCGGCCCGCCCCGATCACGCCGCAGCGAATAACGTAATAGTTCATCATATGATATGATATGTGACCCACTGTCAACATCGGTTGACAAGAGCGTCATATGACAACAGCACCGCATGACAGCATCGCCGGCCGGCAACTCGGGGTTGACCTACTTTTGACGGAATTAATATAAAAATGTCAAATAGCTACGATTGTCTCGTATGCCCTGCCATGCACTCGAACGGATGACAGCGGCGAGGCCCGGCGCTCCCCTCGCGGGCATCATGCCGCGGGGCGGTGACGTCCCGACCACCTGCCCCGGCAAAGGCTCCAGCCACCCGAAGCTGGCCGAGCCCACCTGGTCTGCTCCCAGTGCCCTCAGCAAGTTCCTCCTGTCCAGCCTCTTCCTGCCCGGCCTGCTCGGGCTTGCCGGCACATGCCTGGTGGTCGGCACGGCGGGGCGGCTCGCGCTGCGCGCTGGAGTCGAACTGCCCACCGAATGGTTCGGGCTACTTGTCCCGGTACGGCTTGACCGTGCCTCAGCGCTGCCCGCCTTTATGATCGTTGGGGTTACGCTCGTCGTCGTCGCCTGGCTGCAGCTGCGCCTGCTGGCCAGCAGGGGGTCGGTCTCGCTCAGCCAGGCCGGGATCATCATCGCCGTCTGGTGTCTGCCCGTCGCCGTGGGCCCGCCAGTCCTGAGCCTGGACGTCTACAGCTACGTAGCGCACGGAGCCATGCTCACCGCCGATCTCAACCCATACCGGAACGGCCCGGCCATCCTGGGCCACCAGCCCAGCCTGCTTGCGAGCGACCCGGTCTGGCGGATGTCCCGGGCTCCCTATGGCCCCCTGGCGCTCGCCCTGCTGAAGGCCGCCTATGCGCTGTCCGGCGGAAGCGTCCTGGGAACGGTCCTCATCCTGCGGCTCGTCGCGCTCGCGGGCACCATTGTGATCGTGGGATGCGTAACCTGGGCCGCCGACCCGCGGCAGCGGCCGCTGGCCCTCGCGACCGCCGGGAACCCGGTCGTGATCCTGCAGCTCCTCGGCGCCATCCATCTTGAAGCAATCATGATGGCGCTGCTTGCGGCGGGCCTGCTGGCTGCCCGAGCGGGACGCCCGATACCGGCCATGGTCCTGCTCACCGCGGCCACCGCGGTGAAGTGGCCGGCGGTGTTCGCGATCGTGGCCGTGGCCGTGTGGCACGCCGGGGCCCCGGCAGCGGGCTCCCCTCCGCTTAGAGCGCCCGAGGATAGGGCGTTCGATCAGCGAGCGGC
>NZ_CAKJTR010000044.1:8346-26193 GCF_917627355.1 Protofrankia sp. Cj3
GTGCGCGTTCACGGCTGTGGGCGCGGCTGCGGCCGCTGGCGCGGGACGCCGGTGTTGTCAGCGCATCCGGGCTGCTCTTCGTGGTATTGATTCCAGACGGACTAGGCTGGTTACGTTCAGCGGCTACGCCTGCCGCTGGACTCACCCTGTACGCACCGACTGTCGGCCTCGCCGACGCTCTCACAAAACTGAACAACGTCACCAGCATGAAGATCAATTTTTCCCAGGCGCTGAACCTGACCCGAACCGCCGGCATCGTGCTCACCGCCGGGGTGATGCTGCGGCTGCTGGCGACCATCCGCGGGCGGGACCTCACCGCCACTGTCGGCTGGGGCCTGCTGACGCTGGCGATTCTCGGTCCCGTCCTCTACCCGTGGTACCTGGCCTGGGGGCTCATACCACTCGCGATGGCCGCTGACCGGGCCCGCACCAGCGCGCTCGGCGCGGTGTCGGCGGTCGGCGCGTTTCTCGCCCTTCCGCACTGCGAACTTCTGTTTGCCGACCTGCCCGGCGCCACGCCGTGGCTGCAGCGCCAGGCACCGTTCATCGCCATCAGCACTCTCGGCCTTGTTCTGATCTCTGTGGTCATCCTCACCCGACGGCGGGAGGGGTGGTCCACGACGGCTCTCAAGCGCTGACCCCCACGGCTGCTCGCGGCCGCGGGGGTCAGTCAGGATCCGGTCAGGACGGACGAACACGGGAAAGGGGGACAGCATGCGCGCGCGCCCGAACATGGCCACGATCCTGCTCGGAGCCAGCCTGCTCGGTCTGCTCGCGCTGCTCGCCCTCGGAACCCGGATCGATCTGGCGGTGTACCGGCTGGGCGGCGACGCGTTCCTGCACGGGCTGCCCTTGTACGACCAGATCATGCCGGGCACCGGCCTGCCCTTCACCTATCCGCCGTTCGCCGCGTTGCTCTTCGGTCCGCTCGCGGTCCTGCCGAAACCGGCGGCCCAGCTCATCTGGGCAGTCACCCTGCTGGCGTGCCTGGCTGCGCTGACCCGCCAGGTGCTCGCCGTGGCCCGGACCGGCCTGCTCACGTCCCGCCCGCTGCCGTTGGCGGTATTGGCCGCGGGCGTACTGGCCACCGAGCCGATCCGCAGCAACCTCGCCTATGGCCAGATCAACATTCCACTCATGCTGTTGATCATTATCGACCTGCGCCGCAGATCCGGGCCACTGCCCGCGGGCATACTGATCGGTATCGCCGGGGCGGTGAAGCTCACCCCACTGATCTTCATTCCCTACCTCCTCTGCACGGGAAGACGCCGGGACGCGGGCTGGGCCGCGCTCTCCTTCAGCGCCTGCTCCGCGCTCGCGGCCCTGGCCACACCCACTGACTCGGCGCGTTTCTGGACCCGGCTGGCACTCGACCCGTCCCACGTCGGTGGGGTCGCGTACGCGGGCAACCAGTCGCTGGCCGGGGTCGCGACCCGGCTCGCCGGTCATGCCATACACGATGAGACCTGGTTTCGGCTCGTGACACTGAGCACCGCGGCCGCCGGCATCGGACTGGCGGTGGCGGCCACCCGCCGCCATGAGCCCCTGCTCGGCTGGACGGTGTGCGGCATCACCGGACTGCTCGTCTCGCCGATCTCCTGGACCCACCACTGGCTGTGGGCACTGCCCGCCCTGGCCTGGCTGGCCGGCCCGGCCCGGCCGCGCGGGGGACGGTTCGCCGCACTCGGCGGCTTCGCCCTGCTCGTCCTCGCCCCGATGTGGTGGCTGCCGTACGAACATAACCGCGAGTACTCCTGGCATGGCTGGCAGCTGCTGATCGGGAACTCCTACACGATCGCGGCTGTCCTCTTCCTCCTCACGGTTCTCGGCCACCTCCTGCTCAGCCGTCCGGCCGCTGCCAGCACGGCCGCCGACGGCACGATTCCCGACCAGCCGGCCGGGCCGCTCATGCGGCCGGCGGCGGATCAGATAGTGGCAGGCCGCGCGGTCGGCAGCGCCGAGCGGACCGCGCTGGCCCAGCCAGAGCCAAACCCGCCATCCTCCACAACGACATTGTCGTAACCGGGCAGCAACGCGACGAGATCGCTGTGACGCAGCGCGTTCGCGACGAGGTGCATGCGCCCGACCTGGCCGGCCATGACCAGATCGCTGGCGGAATCGCCGATCGCGATCGCCTGCTCCGGCCGGAGCCCGCGACGGGCCAGGTCGAAGGCCACCGCGGCCCCCTTGCTGACGCCCTCGGGAACAAGATGGTAAATATGGGGAACATCATCCAGAGTGGGCATGACGGCCCGCGAGATGATGCCGTTGTCGCGGATGGTCAACCAGTCAAAGCCCTCCGCCACAAGCCATGCGTTCACCTCGGCCACCTCGATGTTGCCCCGCAGCATGACGTCAACCTCGCGGCCGGGGTCCCAGGGACGATACGCCTCCAGACGCCCCGGATACCGTTCGATCAGCGCGGTGAGGAGCGGATCCGGAATCCGGTCAAGATCGTCAGGCATGGCTCCGCGCAGGATCCGGCTGCCCCGCCCGTGGTCCCAGCCGACGATCGCGCCGAGTTCGGCTATGAAACCGTCCGCGCCGAAAATCGCGCTGGCCTCGACAAGCTGCGGTCGGGTCCGGCCGCTGACCAGCACCAGCGCGATGCCCGCCCGGTGCAGGCCGATAAGGGCGTGCGCCGGATCAAGGGTGGTGGAGTGATCCTCGTTCTGGAAGAAGCACCCGGACGGCCCGACCATGGTCCCATCAAGATCGGTATACACGACCCGGATGCCCATCAGCGATATCCTCCCGCTCACGCCGCCGGTAACCTGCTCCCGGCGTCAGCGACCTTCTCACGCCGTCGGCGACGGGTGATCTTCTACGGCACGTCGCCGACGAGACGTCCGGCGAGCGGCATACTCCGCAACTGTGATCATCGGGGCACGCTCATGCACCGCGACGCTGTGGGTATGCGGCTCAAGCCCACCGTCGCAGCGGCGGAACTGGGTCAGCGTCTGTCCCGGGACCGGGCTGTGGACACCGAGCCGACTCCACGCCGTCTGGATGATCTCGGCTGCCATGCGTCCGAGAGCCTCGTCGGACTGATGGCGGTGGATCTTTCGCCCGACCTCGACCTGTGCGATGGCATCCGCGCCCGCGACGGAGAAGACGTCCACCAGGTGGGCGAACTCGACTCCGTAGCCGGAGACGAACGGCAGCCGCTCCAGGAGGGCACGGCGACCGGCGAACTCTCCCGCAAGCGGTTGGATCAGCCCGGCAAGGTGCGGCCAGTACATGTTGAGCAGGGGCCGCGCGACCAGCTCGGTGACCCGGCCACCGCCGCCGGGCAGCAGGCCGCCCAGCAGTGGCCGATCATAGGAGGCCTTGACGTAGGAGACCTCGGCGTCGGTCAGCAGCGGCCCTAACAGCCCCGTCACCACCTGGGCGTCGAAGTCCTCCAGGTCAGCGTCGATGAAGACCACGATGTCCCCGGAGGCCGCGTACAGGGACTTCCAGAGGGCTTCGCCCTTGCCCGCGATCCGCCCGTAACCGGCGAGGATCTCCTCCTCCGCAATCACCGCCGCACCCGCGGCGGCCGCCTCGGTCGCGGTCGCGTCGACCGACCCCGGATCGATGACAATGATCTCGTCCACCAGAGGCACCGCAACAACAAGATCACGATTGATCGCGGAGACGATCCGCCCCACGGTGGCGGCCTCGTTCAACGCGGGCAGCACCACACTGATCGTTTCCGCCTTCCGCGCCAGCAGACCGACGGGCGAGAAGTCACGCCCGTCATACGTCCGACGCTCGAACCAACGGTGCACATCACGCCGCACTCGGTCTACAGTACGGGGACAACTTCATCCGGCTCATCCAGAGGGGCAGAGGGACCGGCCCAGTGAAGCCCCGGCAACCACCCGCATCCGTGCGCGGCAGGTGCTAATTCCGTCCTGAGACGCAATGGGCTCTCGGGGAAGATGAGGAGTTTCACATATGACCATCGCGCCCGAGCGCCCCGCAACGATCGATCCGGAATCCGCCGCCAATCCGGCGATCTCCCTGGCCTGCCGTCACTGCGGCGCCAGATCCCCGCTCGCCCCGACGCACGTCTGTGTCGAGTGTTTCGCCCCGCTGGAAATCGCCTACGACGAGTCCCTGCTGCGCCGCGTCACCCGGGCTTCCATCGAGGCCGGTCCCGCCAACCTGTGGCGTTACGTCGGCCTCCTTCCCGCCGGCCACGATCCCGCGCACCGGGTCTCCCTCGGGGCTGGCTGGACACCACTGCGCCCGGCCCCGAGGCTTGCCGAGGAGCTCGGCATCCGAACGTTGTGGATCAAAGATGACAGCGCGAACCCCACCCACTCGTTCAAGGACAGGGTCGTCTCGGTGGCGCTGTCAGCCGCCCGTGAGCACGGGTTCACCACCGTCGCCTGTGCCTCCACCGGCAACCTCGCCCAGTCCGTGGCAGCACATGCCGCTTCCGCTGGACTACGTTCAGTAGTACTTATCCCGCATGACCTCGAGGACGGCAAGACCGTGTCAACCGCCGTCTACGGCGGCACCCTGGTTGCGATCGACGGCAACTACGACGACGTCAACCGTTTGTGCAGCGAACTTTCCGGCGAGTACGAGTGGGCGTTCGTCAATGTCAATGTGCGGCCCTTCTACGCGGAGGGCTCCAAGACGCTGGGCTACGAGGTCGCCGAGCAGCTCGGCTGGCGGCTGCCGGAGCAGGTCGTGGTGCCCATCGCCTCCGGGTCGCTGTTGACCAAGATTGACAAGGCCTTCGGTGAGTTCGGCCGCCTCGGCCTGGTGGAACCGACGCCGTACCGGGTCTTCGGCGCCCAGGCTGCGGGCTGCAATCCGGTTGCCGCGGCCTTTGCCCGCGGAGCTGACACAGTGGCCCCGGTGAAACCGTCGACGATCGCCAAGTCGCTGTCGATCGGCAACCCCGCGGACGGCCCGTACGCGCTTGACGTGGCCCGGCGGACGGGCGGTGCGATCACCGACGCCACCGACCCCGAGATCGTCGACGGCATCCGGCTGCTCGCCCGCACCGAGGGCGTCTTCGGTGAGACCGCCGGCGGCGTCACCGTCGCCTGCCTGCGGCGGCTGTTGCGTGAGGGGCTGCTCGACCCCGATGCCGAGACCGTCATCTTCAACACCGGGGACGGCCTGAAGACCCTCGATCCGCTCATGTCGCAGGGCCGGCCGACCGCGACCATCCGCCCGTCACTGATCGCGTTCGAAGCAGCCGGCCTTGGTGACTGAGGAACCTGGGACGCCGCCGGTTGCGGCTGACAAGCCTGGGCTACGTGGAACGGTTGCAGCCGTTAACCGCGGCCTTGGACAACGCGCGGCAACATGGGATGGCCTACAAGCCGAGCCCGACTGAGCGCGACCTACAAGTATCGAGTGGTCAAGGCCGCCGCCGCCCGCTGCTTCCGCCGGCTGCCTCGCAGGTCCAACAACGCTGACACCCGGCCATCAACCGCCTCGTCGACGACCCCAGAGCATCTGAGACCACAGCGCTCGAAGGCCACCCCGGAACGTTACGGATCAGGATCGCAGACTGCCGCGTGATCTATGAAATGCAGGATGATGTCCTTGTTGTCCTCATCGTTCGTGTTGCACATCGTCGCGAGGTCTACTGTCGGACCTGACGCTCCGCATCCATAACAGGCTGCAGAGCGCCTGGCAGGCAAGGTCGGTCGGCCTACGATGTGGATCCAGCGGCGGTCGGGCTAACATGTGCACCCTACACGAACAAATGTTCGACTTTGGGGGCGTTTCGGACTATCGTTGATCTATGCAGAGCGCCACCGCCACCGACCCAGCCCGAGAGCATCCAATGCTCGCCGGGCTGGACGCGGTCGCCACTGGTGTGGACGCCCTGACGCAGGCGACAGTCTGGTCGCTGTCCGACGCCGAGCTGCTCACCGCATGAATCCCCCCGGCCTGGATCGACCCGACCCGCACACCCCGACGCAGCCCCTACCGCCGCACGATCGACGGCAACCGGGACAGCACCGGAGAGGATCTCTTCGGCGGTGGTCCCTGACACCGGGTGGTGGAGGCATCGCGGCACCGAGGATTCGCCCGCGGTTCATGGGCCGTATGACAGCAGCCGGTCGGCCCCCGCCCGCGGCCCCGCGGCGGCACGCCGCGACAGGGGGCGAGCTTGCACTCACCCATCTCGAGTGCTAAACAGGAGCTGGCACTCACCAGCTCCGAGTGCCAAGGCTGAGCGACGAGGCCAGCTGGCCGTCCGTCGCGGGCGTCGTCTTGGCCAGGTCATTGAACAGCCATTCCCCTGGGAGGACCCCGACACCATGCCGAAGATCATTGCCTTCGATGAGGAGGCACGGCGCGGCCTGGAGCGCGGCATGAACCAGCTGGCCGACGCCGTAAAGGTCACGCTCGGCCCGAAGGGTCGCAACGTCGTTCTGGAGAAGAAGTGGGGCGTCCCCACAATCACCAACGACGGCGTGAGCATCGCCAAGGAGATCGAGCTCGAGGATCCGTACGAGAAGATCGGTGCGGAGCTCGTCAAGGAAGTCGCGAAGAAGACGAACGACGTCGCGGGTGATGGCACCACCACCGCGACCATTCTCGCCCAGGCGCTGGTCCGTGAGGGTCTGCGCAACGTGGCGGCCGGCGCGAACCCGCTGGGCCTGAAGAAGGGCATCGAGGTCGCGGTCGAACGCGTCTCGGAGGAGCTCTCCAAGCAGGCCAAGGAGGTCGAGACCAAGGAGCAGATCGCGTCCACCGCGTCCATCTCCGCGGGCGACCCCGCGATCGGCGCGCTGATCGCCGAGGCGCTGGACAAGGTCGGCAAGGAAGGCGTAGTCACCGTCGAGGAGAGCAACACCTTCGGTCTCGAGCTCGAGCTCACTGAGGGCATGCGCTTTGACAAGGGCTACATCTCGCCGTACTTCGTCACCGACGCCGACCGCCAGGAAGCCGTCCTCGACGACCCGTACGTGCTCATCGTCAACAGCAAGATCGCTGCGGTCAAGGACCTGCTCCCGCTGCTGGAGAAGGTCATGCAGGCCGGCAAGCCGCTGGCCATCATCTCCGAGGACGTCGAGGGTGAGGCCCTGGCCACCCTGGTCGTCAACAAGATCCGCGGTACCTTCAAGAGCGTCGCGGTGAAGGCCCCCGGCTTCGGTGACCGCCGCAAGGCCCTGCTCGGCGACATCGCCATCCTCACCGGTGGCCAGGTCATCTCCGAGGACGTCGGCCTCAAGCTGGAGAGCACCACGCTCGACCTGCTCGGCAAGGCCCGCAAGTTCGTCGTCACCAAGGACGAGACCACCATCGTCGAAGGCGCCGGCGACCCCGACCAGATCGCCGGTCGGGTCAGCCAGATCCGTGCCGAGATCGAGAAGTCGGACTCCGACTACGACCGCGAGAAGCTGCAGGAGCGGCTGGCCAAGCTCGCCGGTGGCGTCGCGGTCATCAAGGTCGGTGCCGCGACCGAGGTCGAACTGAAGGAGAAGAAGCACCGCATCGAGGACGCCGTCTCGAACGCGAAGGCCGCGGTCGAGGAGGGCATCGTCGCTGGCGGTGGCGTCGCGCTGCTCCAGGCGTCGGTCACGGCGTTCGAGAAGCTCGACCTGGCCGGGGACGAGGCAACCGGGGCGAACATCGTCCGGCTGGCTCTCGAGGCGCCGATCAAGCAGATCGCCTACAACAGCGGTCTCGAAGGCGGCGTCGTGGTCGACAAGGTCCGTCACCTGCCTGCCGGCCATGGCCTGAACGCGGCCACCGGTGAGTACGTCGACCTGATCGCCACCGGCATCATCGACCCGGCCAAGGTCACCCGTTCCGCGCTGCAGAACGCCGCGTCCATCGCCGGGCTGTTCCTTACCACCGAGGTCGTCATCGCCGACAAGCCGGAGAAGAACCCGGCCCCGGCGGTTCCCGGTGGCGGCGGTGACATGGACTTCTGAGTCCACGGTTCGAGGTTCGGCCCTCCGGTCTGAACTGGTCGTAAGCCGGCCGGCGATAAGCCAGCCGGTGGTGGGCGCAAAGGGGTGGTCCTGTTTCGGGGCCGCCCCTTTGCCATGGCACGATTAGCACATCAATCACCATGCGCGATGGGCGATTGCGACCGGCAAGACTTGTGGGAGTGTGCACAACATGACCCAGACCATGCCACCGGCCGGCTGGTACCCGGATCCCTCCGGCCAGCATCCTTTTCGCTACTGGGACGGCGGGTTATGGACCGACCAGGTGAGTAGCACCCAGCCGGGGGCGTCCGCTGGAGTGCCCCCACAGGGCTGGGGAAGTCCCCAGGGTTACCAGCCGGAACCTGTCCGGACCAACTACACCCCGGATCGGATCCGGCGCCAAGTGCGGGAAGGGGCAGGCCTGAGCCCCGTCCACAGCGGACAGGGGACGCTCTTCACCGAACCGGTCCTCGTGGTCAACCAGAAGACCAAACTCATCGAGCTGACAAACGAGTACGCGGTGTTCGACCAGTCCGGTAACCAGATCGGATCGGTCGTCGAGGTCGGTCAGAGCACCATCAAGAAAGCGGTGCGATTCGTCAGCTCACTCGATCAGTTCTTCACCCACCGGCTCGAGGTCCGCGACAGCGCCGGAGTTCCGCAACTCGTCCTGACCAGGCCGGCGAAGCTCCTCAAATCGAGGGTGATCGTCTCTCGGCCGGACGGAGCCGAGATCGGTGACATCGTCCAACAGAACGTCTTCGGAAAGATCCGCTTTGCCCTGCAAAGCGCTGGCGCCCCTGTCGGCATGATCAAAGCAGAGAACTGGCGGGCGTGGAACTTCTCAATCGTCGACCACACCGACACCGAGATAGCCCGGGTGACCAAGACCTGGGAGGGCTTGGCCCGCACGATGTTCACGACCGCTGACAATTACGTGGTGCAGATCCACCGGCCGATCACCGACCCGCTGTGCAGTCTGGTGGTCGCCTCCGCGCTGACCATCGACACCGCGCTCAAGCAGGACTCCCGTGGTTTGGGCTGAGTCCGGATACCGGCGCCGGAGGTTTCGACAGCCGAGGCTGGAAGCGGCACCATTACTGGAGTGATCCAGCCTGGTTCCATGCCGCGCTCGCACCGCCCCACCATGGTGCTGCCCGCCCCACCGCTGACCGTCGCCGACCTCGACGAGCTCGGCCTTGAAGATCCTCGCTTCGAGCTCATCGACGGGATGTGCCTGATCCGCGCATGGCCGACACCGTTGGAGACCAGGGTAACCAAGCGTCTTGTCCGGCTGCTCATCGAGGCGACCCCCTCGCACATGCGCGTCCACACCCGGGGGGTCAGCCTTCGCGTTGAGCCCCGCAGCGAGATCGTGCCCGACATCATTGTGGCGGCAGCGGCTGACGACGACCGTCCCCGCCGCATCACCGATCTGCCACTGCTGGTCGTGGAAGTCGCCGAGATCAACAACCGTCGCTACGACCAAACCCTGAAATTCGACGTCTACCGTGACCGCGGTGTCCCCAGCTACTGGCTGGTCGACCCCGGCACCCCGAGTATCGACGCCTACGATCTTGTCAGCGGGGCCTACGTCCGGGCCGGGTCCGCGGTCGGGTCACAGGAACTCACCGTGACCAGCCCAGTTGCCTGCACGATCATCCCGGCAAGCCTGATCGACCCTCCACAACCAGAATGACGACTTGTCCAGATCATGTTGGCAGAGATCACATTGTCTCGGATCACCCGGACAAAAGACCAGACCGGACAAGAGACCAGAACTGACTCCAGGACGCATCTGATAGATGTTGGTCGATGCAGGCATCGACAGCAGGGACCCGCACGGACGCGAAGCGTTCGTGCGGGGGGCGAAGCGACCGAAGATCTATCAGACAGGCCCTGCCGCGCCGCTGTTGCCGGTCGCTCTAAGCTCTCAGTTCTAAGCTGGATCGGGGATGTCGTCCGCGTCCACGATGGTGTAGGCGTAGCCCTGCTCCGCCAGAAAACGCTGGCGATGCGCGGCGTACTCCTGATCGATCGTGTCCCGGGAGACCACCGTGTAGAAATGCGCGCCACGGCCGTCCGCCTTGGGGCGCAACACCCGCCCAAGGCGCTGCGCCTCCTCCTGGCGTGACCCGAAGGTCCCGCTCACCTGGATGGCGACCCCGGCCTCGGGCAGGTCGATCGACACGTTGGCGACCTTTGAGACGACCAAGGTCATGATTTCTCCGCTGCGGAACGCCTCGAACAGACGCTCACGCTCCCGGTTACGGGTCGACCCCTGAATGACCGGGGCGTTGAGCAGCTCGCCAAGTTGATCAAGCTGATCAAGATAAGCACCGATGACGAGCACCCGGTCGCCCGCGTGTCGTTCGACCAACCGCCGCACGACCGCCCGCTTGCTATAAGCGGTCGCGCACATCCGATAACGCTCTTCAGCCTCCGCCACCGCATAGGCCATCCGCTCGTCCTCGGTGAGTGTCACCCGCACCTCGGTGCACTCAGCCGGAGCGATCCAGCCCTGGGCCTCGATCTCACGCCACGGAGCGTCGTACCGTTTGGGACCGATCAGGGAGAAGACGTCGCCCTCGCGTCCGTCCTCTCGGACCAGCGTCGCGGTCAGACCGAGCCGCCGCCGGGACTGGATGTCAGCGGTCATCCGGAAAACCGGCGCGGGTAGCAGATGCACCTCGTCGTAGACGATCAATCCCCAGTCACGGGCACCGAACAGATCCAGATGCAGGTACTCGCCCTTGCGACGGGCAGTCATCACCTGGTAGGTGGCGATCGTGACGGGCCGGATCTCCTTGCGTTCACCCGAGTACTCGCCGATCTCGTCCTCGGTGAGCGACGTCCGCTTCAGCAGTTCCGTGCGCCACTGCCGGCCGGCCACCGTGTTGGTGACCAGGATGAGGGTCGTGGTACGGGCATGGGCCATCGCGGCGGCACCAACGATGGTCTTGCCAGCGCCGCTGGGCAGCACCACCACGCCCGAACCGCCCTCCCAGAAACCCGCGACCGCGCCCTTCTGGTAGCCGCGCAGCTCCCAGCCGTCCTGGCGCAGTTCGATCGGATGCGCCTCCCCGTCGACGTAACCGGCGCAGTCCTCAGCCGGCCAGCCGACCTTGAGCAACGCCTGCTTGAGCCGTCCCCGCTCGGACGGGTGCACCGCGACCGTGTCCTCGTCGAGGCGCTGGCCCAGCAGCGGCAGGACCTTCTTGGAACGGATGACCTCGGTGAGCACCGCGCGGTCGATGGTCCGCAGGACCAGGCCCCGCTGCGGATCGTTCTCCAGCCGCAGACGGCCGTAACGGTCCATCGTGTCGGCAATGTCGACGAGCAGCGCGTGCGGGACCGCGTAACGGGAGAAGCGAACAAGTGCGTCGACGACCTGCTCCGCGTCATGACCGGCAGCCCTGGCGTTCCAGAGTGCCAACGGAGTGATCCGGTAGGTGTGCATATGCTCGGGGGAGCGTTCCAGCTCCGCGAACGGGGCGATCGCCGCCCGCGCGTCCGTGGCCAGTGGATGGTCGACTTCCAGCAACATGGTCTTGTCCGACTGGACAATCAATGGACCATCAGCCACTTCTCACCGACCTCCCAAAACTTCTCGTGACCTCTGGACGCGCGCTGCCTCTGTCAACCTGAACCGAACCCGCCCAGCAATTCTTGCATGTTCGCCGGCAGCTGAGCCGAAGGCCTCATGACAGCCCGGACGCGAGGATCCCCAGCGGGAAAACGGGCCCGTGGCAGCTGCAACCAGGGACGCACCGCCCGTGCACCACCCGCCGCCGAACCGACAAGCCCACGAAGCACCAAGCCCACAAAGCGGCAGCTGCCGTCATGACAGGTCCGTAACGTCCTCCGGATCCAGGAATTCCGGGTATTGCCGGTCTGGTACCGGCATCGACCCGACCGTTCCGGCATCGGCAAGAGCGCCGGCCATACCGCCTTCGGTGACGCCCGGCAGAGTATCCGCGGCACTCAGCTCGACCGCCCAGCCGTAATCGGTGAACCCAGCGGCCGGGAGCACATCCTCAACGTCCATGACACCGGTGACGCGGTGCAGCGCGAAGCGCCGGGTTGTCGTGGCACGCTCATCCCACACGGTCACCCAACCCCCATCAACAACCATCGGACGAACAATACGTTCGCTCGACTTCCCCTGTTGATCAACATAGCCAAGCAACATTCGGCGGCCGGTCCGCGCCGCTCCCTGCAGAGTCACCAGGATCAGCGGAGCCGTTCGCACCATCCGGTCGGGCACCGAACCGATCGCGGCGCTGGCCGCACGGGCCGCGCGGGCACTGTCGTCGCCACGACGAACCATCCGTACCACATCTCGGAACTGCTCGTTGCGAACACCCACGGACTCCGCGCTACTCGGGCGCGGCCGGCCGGGCGTTCTGTGCACCTCCGGTCGGTGCAGGACCACACGTCCGTCCGGCCCTTCACCGACCGGGGCGAACCCGGCCGCGCGCAGGCCCTCCAGCAGCTTGGGCAGAGGCAGCGCGGAGATCACCACGGTGGGCGCGACCCGCCGCAGCCCGAGCGTCTGGGTTCGCCGCGAGGCGACCACCTCCGCGAGCACAGCGGTGTCGTCGCAGCGCAGATATGCCATGGCGGGCCCCGCCCGCAACCGGCCATGACGACGAGCAACATCATTTATAAGATAGTCCAGCGTCTGCGGAATACCCCCGCGAGCGACCCGGGCCAGAAAGTCGCGAATATCCTCGATGACCCGACCGGCATCCAGCGCACGCCGCAGGGATGCTTCAGAGAAGCGGAAGACCGTTGCCGCACCGGCCGACTCGACGTCGGCCATCTGCGTGAGCTCCGCGGCGATCTCCGGCACCAGCGGGCCCGGGGCCACCGCGGTGAGGTCAGCCTGCACCAGAAGTTCGCTGACCGGCTCGGGCAACATCGGGCTGAGCGCGGCAGCCAGGTCCGAGCGGCTGGCTCCGTCCCCGTCCTTGCCCTCGCCGCGGACCAGCGCCCGCCCCGCCGAGGACAGCGCACCGCGCCCGGTGACACCGAGCAGATCCGCTTCGGTGAACGTCCAGTCGATCATGCGGTCCAGCAGCGGCCCACCCCGGCGAGGCATCCGCCACGCAAGCAGGGCCCGCACCGATTCGGCCGTCGGCGCAAGCCCCACCGGCACCGTCGCGAAGGCGTCCAGCACGAGGCGGCGCAGCTCGGGTGCGTGCTGGCGGCGCAGTTCGACGGAGAGCGCGGCAAGCTGACGGCCCTTGTCGTCGCGCTCCCCCACCAGGCCCGACACCTGCGGAGAACACAGCCAGGCCTCGACCAGCGTGGCCCAACGCATCGCGGGAGTGTCCACACACCACCTGTCATAGGCGGTTGTAGGCATGATCATTACATCGGCCCCGGGAGCGGTGTCCACCAGCCCCGCCGCGTAGGCGGTCTCAATCACCAGCGCCGCGGTCGGTTCGGCGACATCGAGCAGCCTCGCGGCCGTACGGAAGTCCCGGACGCTCAGGCCACCGGTGCGCAACGGGGTGGGCGGGGCCGTGCCCCAGGCTTCCAGCAGTGTCGTCACCAGACGGATCATCGTGTCGGCGGCGAGGGCAGCTGTACCGTCCACCTGAACACAATCGATCGTCTTGCCGGTCAGGACCGGCGGTTCGGGATGCAGCACCCCGCCCGGACGGTCGCCACGCAGCGCGAGCCCGACCTCCCGAGGGAGTTCAACCATGGTCTCGTCGATGCCGATGAGCAGCCCCCTGGCCAGCAGCTGCTCCACCGGTGTGTGAGCGTCGGACGCGGCGAGCAGCCGTCGCGCGTCGCCCGTGTGCCCGAGCGCCGGCCCGGCGGCGAGCCGGTCGAGAAGCTGGCGAGCCCGTGGACCGCATTCCTCGACGAGAGCCGCAACCCGATCCGGGGCGGCCAGCGCGGCGCTCAGTTCGTCAAGGAGAGAGCCGCGGCCCGCTCCGCCCCGGTCCCGCTGGGAAGCGACACCGACCGCCAGCGCGAGGCGCGCGAGGTGCGTGTGCCGGTGACCGGCCACACACACACGTAATGGCCGGCCGAGGCCGAGCGGGCGCTCACCGAGAAGGTCACGGGCCATTGCGACGAGCCGGATGGCGCTGTCATCCCCCCAGATCAGCGCCCGCTCGCGCAATGTCACCAGCGCTGCCGCCACGGCCGCGGTCCCGCAGAACCCACATAGATCATCGATGCTCACTGGCGCCGGAAGCAGCGTCAGTGCCTCACAGACCTCGAGGGTGAACGTGTCAAGCCGCTCCAGCGCGCGCGTCACGCTCACCCGGATCTCCAGGCGGGCGGCGAGGACGTCGAAGTCGGGCGGCGGCGGCGTGGCCAGATCAGGACGCAGCGTGAAAAGCCGAGTCAGCTCGTCGTCAGAAAGGCCTCGCAGCCACCCGGCCGCAGTGGAGGAGACGTCAGCTCCGTCCGCCGACATGGACACCCTCATGACAGTATCCCGCCGACGGCCCAGGAATTCAGGGGGCCGACGGCACGGAAGAACAATGATCGCACCACCATCGGCCCGCTGGGTACAGGAGCCGGCACGCCCTACCGCCCACCATGATCAGACGCGTCGGCACCCAGGACGGGAAACCGCCCGACACCCACTTCGGCCGTGCCCACCTGATCGAGAACCCAGCCTCCGCTGACATCAAAACGGAGTACGGCCACCGCTGGATCAAGATCAATATCACGTGGCAGGAGCGCGGCGAACGCCCAGTCCGGCGGGCCGGTGGAAATTCTGATCGAAGTCACCTGAAGCCGGCCCGGGGGGACAAGCGCGACCAACGGGCTCGCGAAGACCGCTCGCGCTATCGCGTCGATCTCGTCCGCGGTCGGCGCCCGACCGGGCGGAGCGGGGAATCGGTTAAGATCGAATTCGCCTGGGATACTGGTCCCGGCGTAACCGCCGGGATCGGCGATGGGTGTGTCCGCTGCCCGACGCGCGACCGGACGGATGACACGCGGACCAGTAGCATGTTGACGTGCGGGATGTGGACGCACAGGCCCTCCTGCCGCGGGTGACAGGCTGCGACGATACCCAGCCGACATCACGTGAAGCCGCGCACTGTGTGACAGAATGCGACAGACTCGTCGATGCCGATTCGACACGCGAATGCCTCCGAACGCAAGAGCCTGGCGTCAAATGTTTTCCGCAACAGTAGAACATAAATCAAAAACCTGCGGCTAAGAGCGCCCGGCAATAGGGGTGTGGATCAAGGAGTGGGATTGGGGCGCCTGCCCCAGCCCCACGACGTCACAGCTTCTGTTGCCGAGCACCCTAAGTACCTTTTTCGGCTGTTTTTCCGCTTTATCCTGATCGTGCTGGCAGACCGTCACGTGTTCCTGCGATACCACCGGTCAACGCAACTTCCCCGCAGTGTCGACCAGGAACGTCAGATGATGATCGCGTGCCCAGTTGCCAACCCGTGACTGTGCGCTCGCCGACCCCGGCGCCGCAAGCGCCTGCCCGACAGAGAAGCCAACGATCAAAAAGATTACGACAAGAAGCAGATTCACTACGATTCCAACCGGACGCCCGCGGGTTCCCGCACCCGCGGATCGCGCGGTGCCGGACACAACCTCCACACCGGACGGAACCGACTGAGCGAAATCGGCGGCGAAATCCTCGACCGGTCGGGAACCCGTACCGCCGGACCCAGCGCGCGCGTCGGCCCGGCCTTCCGTGACCCGCGGATCCCAGGCCGCGGCCGTCGCCCCCGCGCCCGTCCCGTCGCCGTTCCCAGGAATCCTGGCAAACTGCCCGGTGCTGTCGATCTCCTCCTGGTCGGTCTGGTCGGTCTGGTCGAATCGGTCCACCCGGTCGGCCGAAGCCGCCCCGTGGCCGGCAGGTTCTGTGGCACGGGACGGGTCACCAACGCCCGTCCGGCGGGAACCCGTCGCCGCGCTCCTGCCCGCCACGGCGGAAGCCGGCCCCAGCCCACCCCCAGCCGGTGGCATGGGTGACCCGGGCAGCACCCCCGGCCTGGCCGCGGCGACCGGCTTCGGCGCGTCGCGACCGCGAGCCGGGAACGGGTCGAAGCCCTCCGTCGGAGGACCGGTGTAAGGCCTCGGCCCTGTGACGGTGCCGTTGACGGCGCCTGGTCCAGGAACCTCTGCCATCCGGCCACGGGCGTCCGGTCCGGGCCCAGGCACGGGCCCAGGCACGGAGCGGCGACCGAACCGATGATCAACACCTTCCGCCACGGACGCCGTGACCGGCCTGCGCACAACCGTGGTCGTGTCCAGCGGGTCAGGGGCACTCGGCAACGCGCGACCACCGTCCACCGTGGCGGTAACGCCAGTGGCTCCACCCGGCAGGTATGCGGCCGGACGATCGCCGGCCCCACCCACCCTGCCAGCGACGGGCCGTCCGAGCTGGTCGGTGCGTCCAGGCAGCGTGCCAAAAGCCACCATGCGCCGGCCCGCGCTGACCGGTCGCCCGCGACGGACCGGATCACCGGCGCGGACCGGCGATGGGCCAAGTGGCTGGACAGGCGAGCCGGGCCGCTCGCCAGCAGCGGGCTGGGAGCCAGGAATCAGGGGCCGCGGCCCGCTCGACTCCGGATACCGCGGACGCCCCGAGTGGCCGGGACGCCGCGTGGTGGCATCGTCACCACGCGGCGTCCCGCGCGAATTCACCCAGGGGTCACCTCGAGGATCATCTCGTCGGTCGCCCCGGGGGTCGGGGTCTCCTCGGACCACGCGGGCATCCTCCGGTCACACGCGCACGGCACTGGTTGTGTCGATGTCGTCAGAACAGCGAGATTCAGCGTATCCGCAACAAGTTCAAGTAGCACAACACGCCCCACCCCACCCGAACGAATCTTCACTTTCACCTGATCGCCCAAGCGTGCGCCCAACCGACCACAGTGAGGTGGGTGCAGCGTGCGCCGGATGGCCACCCGCCTGTCAACAACCAGCCCCGGTGTGCCAGCCCGAGCCCAACCGAGGACACGAGCAGACCGCCCGCGACGCCCGCCCATGGCCCGTCGATAGTGGCCTCCAGCAGTGCCGTCCGCACCCGGCTCAGCGTTGGCAGCGCGAGGCCCGCCACGCCATGTGATGATTCGCGGTCACGGTGAACCCGCGAGCGCTTTGGCAACCGCACTTCTCCGAGCATTATGAAACGTGTTGGGGACAGTCCGAAGCGCAGCTGGGAGGCTACTGAAAACGCCTTCACAGGCGCCTTCCCGGGCTGCGTGACCATCTGCTCGGGGCAGCGGCCTCGTCATCGTCCGGTCGTCACAGTCTGTGAATCAGGCGACCCGGCAGCCAAAGCGGCCACGACGTTCGCCATCGTGTGACGGGCCAGTGAGTCAGTGGGTCGGCCACTCGGGCAGCTGGATGTTCGGACAGGAGAACAGGTTGACGAGCTTCAGACACTTTCTCACGGGTACCGGCACGGCGTACCCGGCGGTTGCCGTAACCGTCGACACCGCATTGACCACGTCGGGACGATGCTCCCCACGCGCCGCGTCTCAGCCGACTGTTGGTCGCGTTTCAGTCTTCGCTCAGCTTGTGAGGGGAAGGTTTCTACCATGAACACGCGGCCCCCCTTCACCTCCCCGGATGGACGTTCCTCGGACTCGCGGGCGCCTGACGGCGGCGACGGCGTCCGCTCCGGGCAGGACACCCCGGTCTGGACGGCACCGGAGGTGGAGCCATACCCCGCCACTCACCAGACTGCCGTGCAGCCGGCGGCAAGGAGCGGCCTGGGTGACGCCGAACCCGAACGACCAGCGGCAGCGGCGGCAGCAGGATCTTCCGCATCGACTACCGCGGCTCCCCAGACACGCCCTGAGCGGGACTCGGCCGAGTCGTCCAGCCGGGCCTGGTGGGGAACGCCGTGGAACCCGCCGGGCACGAGCGTCCCCGACGACTCGTCGACCATGGTCGACGCGGGCGGTGGCGCGAACTCCGGATACCCGGGCGG
>NZ_CAKJTR010000044.1:26565-28760 GCF_917627355.1 Protofrankia sp. Cj3
CCGTCCGGCCCAACATCACCGTTCGGGCCGACACCGCCGTTCGGCACACCGCCGCCGTCCGGGCCGTACTACGGCCCCCCCCAGACCGCCGGACAACCGGCACCACCACCACGCCGCAAACGGCTCGTCGCCGCCGCGATCGCGATCGCGCTGGTCTCCGCTGGGGTGGGCGGTGGCGTCGGTGCCCTGGTCGCCGGCGGCAACAGCACGCCGACTGTGGTGTCGTCCAGCGGCCTGCTGCGCGGCACCAGCGGCGCGGGAACATCCCCAGCCGCGTCCGGCACGGTGTCAGCCGCCGCGCAGACGATCCTTCCGAGCGTGGTCACGATAGCCGCCGCATCAAGGAACCAGGCAAGCACCGGTTCCGGAGTAATCATTCGCCAGGACGGCTACATCCTGACCAACAACCACGTGGTATCCGATGCCGCACAAGGCGGTTCACTGCAGGTGACCACCCAGGACGGCAAGGAGTTCAACGCAAGGATCATCGGGACCGACCCCACCTCCGACCTCGCGGTAGTAAAGATCGACACGACCGGGCTGCGGGCGACCGCCTTCGGCAACTCGGACGCGCTCGCGGTTGGCGAGCTGGTGGTCGCGGTCGGCAGCCCGCTCGGCCTCAGCGGTACCGTCACATCGGGGATCGTGAGCGCCATACACCGGCCGGTGCGTACCGGTGACACGAACGTCCAGGACAGCAACGCCGTTCTCGACGCTATCCAGACCGACGCCCCGATCAACCCTGGAAACTCCGGCGGCCCGCTCACCAACAGCAAGGGTGAGCTGATCGGCATCAACTCGGCTATCGCCACGGTGGGCTCGGGCGGCGGCGGGTTCGGCGGCCAGCAGGAACAGCAGTCCGGCAACATCGGTGTCGGGTTCGCGATCCCGTCCAACTATGCGCAGTCGATCGCCGAAGAACTGATCAGCAGAGGCTCGGCGGTGCACCCGTATCTTGGCGTGAACGCGTCAACCGCGGGAGCGAGCCAGACCGATCCGAACGGCGATGGGACCGGTGCCAAAGTCGAGAATCTGGTCGGCAACGGTCCCGCGCAGCAGGCCGGGCTCCAGCGCGGCGATGTCATCACCAAACTGGGAGACCGCCGGATCACGAGTGTGGATGGACTTATCGCCGCGGTCCGCTCCCAGGACATCGGCAGCAAGGTGACCGTCACCTACACCCGCAACGGTCAGACGCACACCGCGGAGGTCACCCTGGCCCAGCAGCCACCGTCCTGATCTTCCCGCCCCGTTGACATCCGGCCTTTCCGGATCTTTGCCAAAAGATCCGGAAAGGCCGGATGTCGGCATCTCAGCCACGATCATTTTGATCGCAAGATACCGCCCATCACGCATCCACGGCATCCGGACCCGCCAGCTGGCGCCAATCAAGATCAAAAAATGGCACCAGCCAGGCCGGAAAATTCGATCACACAACCTCCGGCCCGCGGATCCAGCGGGTGGCAGCAGAATTTTCCTGACATTCCCCCCTAGGCTGGCCAGGAAGCTCTAACGTGGCGAGCGGTGACGGTGTAACCCGCTCCACACCCGGACGCGGCTATGACTCATCTCGCCGACGGGGGACACAGGAGAATGCACTGATGAACGGCGGTATCCGCCGCACTGACCCAGCAGACGTATCCGCCACCGGCCCGAGCCTCGATCGATCCGCGGTTGCGCCCACTGCCCGCGACGCCCAAGACAGGCCCCGCACGCCGCTGCCACGGACCCCGGAGTCGGATATCGACCTCGTCATGCGGATCCGGCGAGGCGAACGGGATGCTTTCGACGATGTTTACGAACAGTACGCCGACGACGTCTTCTCGATGTGTCTGCTCATCCTGGGCGAGGCCGAGGTCGCTCAGGCGGCGGCGGGCACAGCGTTCGCCCTCGTTGCCCGGACCCGGCTGGGCGCGCTCGGCGAGCCTACCCGGTTGCGCTCATGGCTACTCGAGCTGGCCCGCGGCAGCGCCCTGGCCTGGTCCGGCTCGCCCCAGGCCCGCGGTGGCCCGGTGCGGCACGCCGCGGCCCCTGAGGAGATGCTCGCAAAGACTCAGCTCACCCCGGCGCCCAGGGGACTGCGGGAAGGACTTGTCCGCACCTTCGATCGAGCCGCGACTGCGCTCGGAAGTCCGGTCCCGTCGGTCCCACCGCACGCCTCCTCGATGCCGGATACCTCCATGCCAGCCTCAATA
>NZ_CAKJTR010000044.1:28969-33534 GCF_917627355.1 Protofrankia sp. Cj3
GCCGGATACCCCGGTACCAGATACCCCCGCGGGCAGCGCCCGCGGTACATCAGCGGACCACACGGACGAGCCAGGCTCCGTCGCTCATCCAGACGGCGTCGCTCGCCCCCCGGGCGAGCGACGTGGCCGGCCCATGGTCACGCTCGCCGCGTCGCTGCTCCTCGCCGTCGCGGGTGTCACCGCCGCGATCAACTGGCCGACCACGGCCGAGGTCAGCCCCCGCTATCCCGATGTCGCGTTCGGCCCGCCAGCGCCAGGGCCACTCGTCACTGGCCGGCACCGACCTGACACGATCAGCCCGACAGTCGCCGGGGCGTTCACCAGACGGGTGCCCGGACAGCGGACCGTACCAACCATGCTCGAAGTCGCGAGTGCGAACGAGATGATTCTGGTGGCCCAGCGGTCCACCGCCGAGCTGGCCAGACCGCAGGCGGTCCCCGAACCCAGTCCACCCACAATGGTCAATGTGCTACCACGGTCGACCGCAACGCTACCAACCGTAACTGCCTCCTCATCAATGGGCAATTCAGCGACACACGTACCGCCGGTCGAAGTCCCGTCAGCGTCACCAGCGACACAGATGCCCTCGACAGCTCCCTCGGCCACGCCCGACGCGGACACAACAACCCCGTCCGTGCTCACCTCGGGGACACCGCCGCAGGCTTAAGTGGTCGGCAGGGGTCCAGCTCGCGCCGCCCGCCCGGGCTCACCGGCCTCGGCGGCTACCGCACCTGGTAGAACAGCGTGGTTACATATTGATCGAAATCGTTGACCCGTAACGTCAGCCGCAGTTGCCACGTACCGGCCAGCGGCACCTGCATCCCCTGAGCGATTGCGTGGCCCGGTGCGACCTGGGCAAGCGGCACCGAGAGCGGTCCGACCCCGGCGTCGGGCAGGGACAGTTGCGCTGACGCGTCCGCAAGCGGCGCGACCTTGCCAGCGGGATCGAACGTGTAGATGTGCAAGGTCTGCGGCCCGTGCCTGGTCGGGGCGATGTCGACCTGGACGGTGAGCGGTCCGGCGAACACCGTGTCAGCGAACGGCGGTACATAGGACGTCCGCGCCGGAACCGAGTTGACCAACACCGCGGTCACCGCGAGCACCACTGTGGCCAGGCCGGCCTCGAACATCACCCCACGGCGCAACCCAGCCACCGCACGCTCGGCCACTTCGGGCCGCGCCGCGATATCGGTCGATGACGGCCCTACCGAGTGGGCGGTCAGGCCGGCTGTCGTGTCCGAGCGACTCGCGGCCAGCGCCGCGACGACCGGCCGGTAGTTGCGGACAACCCACCTGTGCGCCAGCCAGCCGACTCCGAGCGCTAACGCCACGAACCAGACCTTCAGCAATAACAGACGGCCATAGGCAGTGGCGGTCAGCGCGGGCAATCCGCCTACCTCTCGCCAGGACTGATAGCTACCCGTGAGGATGACGACGGCAACCGCTGCCATCGCGGTACGTGACCAACGCGGCAACACCCCGGCAAGCTCGGCGGCGCGGGCAGCGGGCACCCGGGCGCCGGACCGAGAAGGGCGATCATCTGCGCGGCCACGCCCGGACCTCGCACGCAGGAAGAGCACAAGGGTGGCGAGACCACCCATCCAGACGGCGACTCCCAGCACGTGCACAGTCAGGATCGCGGTCGCCAGCCACGCGTCGCCGCCGACACCCGCATGGCCGGACGCGGCCTGGGTCCCGGCGATGACAAGGGCGAGGCCGCAGAGCTCCGCGACGGCCCGGCGGCCACCGGCCACGATCGCGTGCAGGAGCGGTATCGCGAGCAGCAGCGCGAGGATTCTCAACAGCACCAGATGCCCGAACCTGGTGTGCAACGTGGTCGACAGCGGAGCCCAGCGCGCCAGTGCGGACAACCCCTGACCCGCGCCGTACGGCCCCTGGACCAGCAACAGCCCGACAGCGGCGGCGAGCGTCACGCCCCATCCCGCCCACAGCAGCCGCCGCGGGCCCAGCTGTCGTAGCCCCGCCGGCCAGAGTGCCAGCAGGAAGAAACCCGCACCGAGCAGAACGGACAAACCGGCGAAGGCTCCGAAACGCACCACACCGGCCAGCACGCTGACAGCGGCCGAACCACTCCTGGTGGACACGGACGCCGCGGCGCTGGCGTCTGGAGCCACCCCGACACCGAAGAAGAAGCTGCCGGAGACCGGATGGCTGTCCGCGGAGATGACATGCCAGCTGACCACGTACGTGCCACGCCCGAGGTCGGCGGACAGCCCCGCCACGACCTGGCTGCCGGTCTGCCCGTGGCGGACATCGCCGGCATCCACCCGCTGGCCGGTTGGGGAGATGACTGTTATCGAACGTGCGTCCGTTGTTACCGACTCGCTGAAAGCAAGCGTGACCTGCGACGGCGGGACCGTCAGGGTCGCTCCCGCGACCGGGTCGCTGCGGTCGAGCACGGCGTGCGCCGACGCCGGGCCCGCTGTCGCGATCAGCGCCGCGACGACAGCAACCAGCAGGAACCCGAGACGGCGCATGCCGCGAGCCTCTATCACCGCACCAGTGTCCCTCTCACCGTCCTCCGGCCCCGCCCGCTCCCCCTGCCCGGCATCACCGTCCACCGAAGAGACTGCGTAGGCTATCTGTCGATGAATGTGACCGACAGAGGCCGGTTATGTCACGGGCTGCCCCACGCGTTGCTTGTTCTCGGCGTGCTGACCTGCTGGCTGGTTGTCACAGCCTCGCCCGCATCGGCGCACTCCGTCAACGGGGGCGGAGCCACCAACCTGCGCACGACCCTGACCGGCATGAACCCACCGGTGGACGGCATCACCCTCACCCCGGTGGAAAACGGCAGCCGGGTCAGGCTGACCGTTATCGGTAATCACACCGTGATCGTCAAAGGATATTCCGACGAACCATACCTGCGGGTGGACCCGACCGGGACTTGGCGCAACGCCCTCTCGTCCGCGACCTATCTCAACACAAGCCGGTACGGGCTGGCGAACGGATCATCCAAACCGCTGACCGGAAGCGATGACACGGCGCCGCCCCGCTGGGAGAAAATCGGCCATGGCGGCACCACCGTCTGGCACGACCACCGCACCCACTGGATGGGGGCGCAGGACCCGCCGGTCGTTCTGGCCGCGCCCGGCCGCTTTCACGAGATCTACACCTGGATGATCCCGCTGACCGTGGACGGCCAGACGGTCAGCGTGACCGGTGCCCTCGACTGGATTCCAGGGCCGTCCCCCACGCCGTGGTTCGTCCTCGGGATCATGCTAGCCGCTGGGGTCATGGCTCTCGGACTGCTACGACGCGCGACTACGGCGCTGGCCGCGGCGGTGACGATCACTGTGGCCGCGGACATCACCCACTCCTTACTGATCACATTCTCGCGGGCCGACGGCCGGCTGTCGGGATTCTTCCTCAGCAACACCGTCGAGATGGCTGCCTGGGCGCTCGGGCTGGGCTCGGCCGCCCTGCTGATCCGAGAATCGATCACCGGTG
Source organism: Protofrankia sp. Cj3 (assembly GCF_917627355.1). Lineage (NCBI taxonomy): Bacteria > Bacillati > Actinomycetota > Actinomycetes > Frankiales > Frankiaceae > Protofrankia > Protofrankia sp. Cj3. The sequence goes on from NZ_CAKJTR010000044.1 coordinate 32,441, forward strand.
GGTACCTCGCCGCGACCGCTGGCTTCGTCATCGCCATGGTCGGCGGTTTCGGCGACGTCGGCCTGCTGTACCGATCGGGTGCCCCGATCGCGGGCCCCGTGGCCCTCGCCCGGCTCCTGACCACGGTCACCATCGGTATCGGCATCGGGCTCCTCGCCGCGGTGCCCGTGGTGACCCGACGGCACGGCTGGCGGAAACAGCCCGGCACGGACCGGGACACGACGGACCGGGACACGACGGAACAGCAGACGGTGGTACAGAAGGCCACCGAACAGGACGCGGCGGACCGGAGCGGATACGGACAGGCCGGACCGGGGCTGGGAGCTGGACCGAAACAACCTGGGCTGTGTCCGGACGCCGAAACAGAGCCGGGCATGGGTCGATCTCGCCCCGATATGGCAGGCTGACCGCCGTGTACGTACGCGCGGCGGCCGTCGCCGCCAGCGTTGAACCGCCCGCCGTGACGACCGCGGGCCGCTTGGCGCGTGCGTCCACCTTTGCCGGCTCGTCGGTCGCCCTCGCCGTAGCGGCGCACGCCGCGGCAGGCGGCCACCGTCCGTCCGCAACCCTGCTGGCCGGCGCATTCGGGTTGCTGACCCGCATCGCATACGGCCTCGCCGGACGGGAACGGCGGTTCGTCGCCCTGCTCGCCGGCGTCGGACTCGCCCAGCTGGCCCTGCACATCACGTTCGCGGTCACCGCACATGGCCCCGGCATGGCGGGCGCTGTACTGACTGACGGCACCACGATGACTGTGGCCCACGTAAGCGCGGCCGCGCTGGTCGCCGCCGTGCTCGGTCAGGCTGAACGAGGGCTGTGGAACGCGGCGTGCCTACGCCTCGCGGTGGCCCGCTGTCGCGTCCGTGCGCGTTCCGCTATCGTACTGCTACGGAATGCTCGCCGGTTCGCGGCCACGCTGCTCGGCCCGCCGCTGGGAACAGCGCCGGGCGCCGAACCCCTGACGCGCCGGTCCGGCAGTTGCCGATCCGCCGTCTTCATGCGGCCGGCATACGTGACCGGACGTCTGTTTGCCCGCACCGATGGCCGGCGCGGGCCGCCGCTCGGCCTGAAGACGCCTGAAGACGCCTGAAGAC
>NZ_CAKJTR010000045.1:0-10735 GCF_917627355.1 Protofrankia sp. Cj3
CAGGTGGTGGAAGGGCACGCCATGCCAGCGGACCAGCTCTTCGGCGTCGCGGTGGTTGGACACGACACCGGCGATCTCGATCGGCAGGGTGCCGGCGCGGCGGCGCGACAGCAGGTCGGCCAGACAGTGATCGTGCTGCGAGATCATGATCATAGTGCGGGATCGGACGGCGGCGTCCCAGAGCTGCCAGTCCATCGAGAAGGTCTCGGCAACCGCGCCGAAGGCGTCACACAGGTCCTCCAGGCTGCCGTGCGGCTCCTCGACGTCGGCGGCCAGGCGCAGGAAGAAGTGGGTGCTGTCGGGGTCCAGATACTGTTGGGCTTCGACGATGTTGCAACCACTCTCGGTGATGAAGGAGGACACCGCCGCGACGATGCCACGCCGATCGGGGCAACTGAGCGTGAGTATCAGACGCTGGTGTGACACGCCGTCAGTCTAGGGCTTCCGATCATATGATCGGAATTTTCCGGGGGTGTCCCGGGCAACGGTGATCGGCGGTTCGATGAGAAAGGGCTCCAGGGGCCGGTCGGTCGGGGTGAACCGGGGTGTTCCCGCCGCCGCGCCCGTTGAGGAGCCCGGGGTGAAGCGCCAGCGTTTCGGTACCGTACGGACCCCGACAGGGTAGATCGTCAACTGTCCGTCGGGGCTGATGTGTAGTCGCAGGAAGTTCTTGTAATCGGCGATTCCCTGTGCGGCGAACAGTTCGTTGGTGTTCAGGCCCATCGTCCGGTCGGCCAGCCAGAGATAGGCGGCGACCAGTTCGGTGGCGGCCAAGCCGCCGGCCGTGAACACCAGCGGGAGCACCCCGGCGAGCAGCCATGTGCCGGGCAGCGGGCGCGTGATCGTGACAGCGCCGGCAAGCAGGGCGACAGCGAGCAGGAGCTGGGTAAGCCCATGTGTGGCTCCGGCGACGATGCCCCGCGCGGTCCGGCCGGCTTTGGTCAGGGCGAGCGCCGCGGCGATGACGCCCACGGCCAGCACGAGCCCGGGAATGCCGCTGAGCAGGCCCACGAACAGGCTGCCGACGCTTGCGCCGCGCAGGCCGTCCGCGATGCCGTCGAGGCGACCGGCGGCACCTCGCCCGTCCGTCCCGGCGGCGCCGATTGCCAGTGTCAGCAGTAGGTGGATGCCACCGAGCAGCGCGACCAGACCTGGCGCGAGCGCTGGCAGACGGAAGATGCCGCTGGCGAGCCGGCGGGAGGTCGGCGCGTCCGGAAAGGTGGTGCTGGCCAGCTCGTAATGGACCGGGGGGTCGCTCTTTCCCCGCGCGCGCGATGCCGGCGGCGGCAGTACCAGCTGTTGCGGCAGCCGGTGGGTGGCGGACAGGTAAGCGCCGCCACCGCCGGCGGTGATCTTCACCGCGGTGCCGCCGACCTCGCTGTAACGGGCGTAGTGGTGCCGGTCGCCGGTCAGGGACACCCGCACCTGGGCGCCGGCCGCACGGATGATCGTGCGCTCGAAGTAGTCGAGGACGGCGTATGCTTCGGCGTCCTGCTCGGCCGTGCTGATCCAGCTCGGCTTCGCCGAGCAGAGGATGATCGCGTCACCGGGGTGCATCCGCTGTGCGATCTTGATGAAGTAGCGGCGTTGCGGGTCGTCGATGTAGGAGTCGAACTGGATGTCGATCCCCAGCAGCCACCATCGGTGCGGCAGCCGCACCGCGAAGTAGCTGCGGGTCTGCTCGGTACGCCAATCGCCGATGCTCGAGCCCTGGCAGAAGACCCGCATAAAGGCGGTGAGCCCGTCGTACCAGTCGTGGTTGCCCGGTAGCACGAACAGCTTCGGCCGCTCAGCCGGCTCCGAGCGCTGCCTGGGTAACGCGGTGCGGTACGGGCCGATCAGCTTGTTCTCATAGCCGGCGATGCTGGGTGTGGGGTAGCACTGGTCGCCGCCCATCACCAGCATCCGGCCGCGCGGCATCGTCGTCCCGGCCAGGTTGAGGCTGGGCGCGGCCAGCAGCGATGCCATCGCATAGGTCGAGTCGAACCCGTCACCGAGATCGCTGACGTAGTCGAACCACAGTTCGCCGGTGTCAGGTGGTTCGCTGCCATCCGATAGTTCCCCGGAGGCTGGCGCATCACGGGTGCCGGACAGGTCGGCCACGGGCGCGGCGGGCAGCGCCGCCATCTCCTCCCGTTTGTCGGCGTACGAGCCGAGCAGCCCGCTGATGCCCACGCGTATGGCCGTACGCAGCAGCAGTGAGGGCGAGAGCCATCGGGTCATGGTGGCGCGCGTGAACCCAAGCGCGCGCTCGTTGACGATCATGACGTCGACGTGTTCGTTCTCGCGCACGTGGCCCCTTATCCCGTTACGTCAACCGGAACGCTGCGTCATATCGCCGTTGCGGGACGCTCTCTAAATGGCCGCGCGTCGCCTTCAGCGAGAGAAGCGTGGCAATTCAATCACACCCGCCCGACAGCCGGGCGGGTGCGGATCAGGTCACGCGGCTATCGGGGCGGCGGTTCGGCCGGTCCGGTGATAATGGCGAGGACCTTGGTGCCGGGCGGGATCACGCCACCTCGCACCAGGGCGAAGATACCGTACATCATCTTCGCCACATACACGGCTTCGAGCAGGATTCCATGGCGCTCGGCGAAGGCGTCGACAAAACAGCGGAGCTCCGGTGGGTTCTTCGCGAAGCCATCGAAGTGGAAGCCGCATTCGACCCGCCAGTTGTCGGTCGACCGGCCGAAGGCGGCACGTTGCAGGCCGGCGACCACCCCGGTGAGAAAATGTCCGCCTTTCAGCGCGGAGAACCCGATGGCGGTTCGGCCCGGTTTCAGGCCGGCCGCGATACCGGCCAGCGTGCCGCCCGTGCCGCACGCGCAACAGACCAGGTCGAACTCGAGGCCGACCTCGGCGATGATCTCGGCGCAACCGCGGACCCCGGCGGGGCTGCTGCCGCCCTCGGGGATCAGGAAGAAGTCGCCGAGGCGCCTCCGCAGGTCTGCGATGACGCCGGGGTCGTCCTTGCGGCGGTATGCGGACCTGTCGAGGTAGGTCAGATGCATGCCGCTGGCCGCGGCCGCCGACAACGACCAGTTGAGCGGGAGGTGTTCCTCCCCGCGGATCACACCGATCGTCTGGACCCCGATAATCTCACCGGCGGCGGCTGTCGCGCGGATATGGTTGGAAAAGGCGCCACCGAAGGTCAACACGGTCGACATGCCCGCCGCGGCGGCGTCGGTCAGGTTGTACTTGAGCTTACGCCATTTGTTTCCCGGTACTTTTTCGCTGATGAGGTCGTCGCGTTTGACAAAAACCTGGACGCCGTGGCGGGTGAGCCGATCGTCGCGCAGCTCCTCGACTGGCGACGGAAGGTGAAGGCCGAGATCCGTAACCCAGCCGAGATGCGTCACTCGATCGTCAGTCCAGCCTGGGCTGGATGTTGTCGAGAACACCGTTCCACAGCTTGCGGATACCGATCGGCGCGAAGGCTCGTTCGAAGAAGCCACCGATTCCGCTTGCGCCCGCCCAGCTTGTCTCTACTGATATCCGCGCCGTTCCCGGGTCAGCGGGCCGCACCGTCCACACGGTACGCAGAGTGGAGTTCTGGTCGGTTTCGGTGAGGGTCCGGCTGGGTTCGGGTGTGGACACGACCGCTTCGACGGTACGGACGCGGCGGCGGGTCGCGTGCAGCCGGTAACGAATCCGGGTACCGGCGCCGGTACCGCCCTCGATCACTTCGTAGTCGGTGATCATTTTTGGCCACGCCTCGGCGCGAATGCCCCTGTAGTCGGCGAGCGCGTCGACGACCTTCGCCGGTGTCGCCGCGACGACCCGTTCCACCGCTACCTTGATCTCTGCCATCCGCGCTCCATTCATGGTTGTTCCGTTGCTGCGTGTTCCGTCTGGGGCTCTTTGGCGTCAGTACCTTGTCACGACCGGCCGGGGGCGCTGTTGAGCAGCCACAGGTCGACCCCGTCGACGTAGCGCCCGGGTGCACCCGCCAGCGTCGTCAGCAGGGTGACGAGCTCGTCGTGGTGATCGGTGGGGCCGAGGATGATCGCATTCAGCTGGTAGTGGTCGAAGGCTGCCGCCAGGCCAGGTTGTCCCAGGGCCGCCTGTGCGGTCCGCTGGCCGGTCGCGACAGCGATGAGCGCTGAGTTCAGCGGGTCGACCTCCGGATGGAAGCTGGATCGTCCATTACGGTCAGGAACTGTGCAGTAGCAACCTGGCATAGTAAACCGGAAACCGGTCTGCGCCTGCCACAGCATCGCGATGTTCTGCTGAGGGTACGGATAGGGCACGACCAGCGCTGTCGTCGCTGTGGGCAGGTTGTCGACCTGCGGGCCGGTGAAGAACCTCGGCGTGACCGTGGTGAAGGGCAGGAGCGTCGCCGGTACCAGCGGCACCAGGGCGGCGGCGGTAACGACGCCGGTGACGGCGCGCAGCCGCGGCGGCCGTGCCTGGTCGAGCCAGACCGCGATCATCGCACCCGCGGCCAGCACGAGATACAGCGACAGGCGGGACGGCAGTGCGTTGTGCAGCACCGGCCCCAGCTCCAACAGACGCCACGGCAGTGGGATACCAGTGACGTGCCCGCCCAGGTGCAGGTGCGGGCCGAGGGACAGGACGGCGACGGCGGTGAACAGCGGCCCGCACAGGGCCACGAGCGGATCACGGCGTAACCGCAGCGCGATGAAGGCGAGCAGAGCCAGCAGCGGGAGGCCGAAGTAACCGCTGACCTCCACCGCGTTGCCGGAGAACCGCAGGCTTTCCCGGACGGCGAAGTCCGGGCCGATGGCCTGGAGCGGCGTGGGCGTGACGAAGGTGAGAAGGTCGGACACGGCGATGTCGGACGGCTGGATTGATCCGTGGACGCGCTGGGGGCCGAAGAACTGGATGTAGAGCGGCCAGGCGAGCAGCACGGTGGCGACGGCCGCGCAGACCGCGAGCCCACCTGCTGCCGCCGCGGCGCGCAGGCGGATCTGATCACGATGCTGGACGCACAGGATCGCGATGGCGATGATCGCAACCACCGCTGAGGTCGCCAGCACCTCCTCGCTCACCAGCGCTTGGGCGGCTACGGCCACGCCGAGCAGCGCGCCGGTCCGCGCGGCCCGGCGTTGGCGGATGAGCAGGTCGTCCAGCAGCAGCAGGAGGATCGGGGGAAAGAGCGCGAACGACAGGTGCAGGTGGCCGTAGGAAGCGCCGATGACGTAGGGGCTGAAGCCGTAGAGCAGCCCGGCGGCGGCGGCGGGGAACGCCGCGCTCCAGCGGCGCATCACCAGGAACATCACCCAGCCGGACAGCGCCGGCGCGAGCGTCGTCAGTACCTGGAAGGCCACCAGCGGCCCGGCCAGCACGGTGATCGGTGCGGCCAGCACACCGAGCAGCGGCACGCCAGTGCTCCACATGATGTTGACGCCGTCCGGAGCGTTGAGAAAATGGGTGACGAACGGGTCAAGCCCGTGGGCCAGGGCGTAGGGCGTCCAGGCCAGGTACCAGGAGAACAGGACGGCATCGCTGCCGCCGTAGATAGTCGTGCCCAGATCCGTCCAGCCATCCCAGAACAGCGCTACGGACAGCGCGCAGAAGCCGGCGAGAACAGCCGGGGCGGCCAGCCATCGCTTCCTCCCCTTTTTCCCCGCGTCTTTCCCCCGGCCCGTTCCAGTGTCGGCGCTGGTGTCGAGCGCGGTCACGGGCATCCCCTCAGATCGTCCTCAGCGAGTTGACTCGCCCGCGGTGCCGCCGTGGCGCCCGCGTCCCCCGGCGGCGTCCTGGACGCTTGCCGGCGGTCGGGGCCCGCTGCCGCGGAAGCGCGGGCCCGGATCACCGAAACCGGCTGATTACCGGCGGGTTGCGTGGTGATCCCGGGGAAGTCGGTGCGGGCGGTGGCCCGCAGCCGGGCGAGGCCGGCCAGCAGGCGCAGCTCGTCGACCGTGCGTGCGGCGCTGTCGAGCAACGCCGGTGACATCACCAGCACGGCCAGGACCTGCGCCCGCGACAGCGCGACGTTCAGCCGGTTACGGGAGAGCAGGAAGTCCAGCCCCCGGGGCGCTTCGGACGCGCTGGACGTGGTCAGCGACACGATGACGACGGGTGCCTCCTGGCCTTGGAAGCGGTCGACGGTCCCGGCCCGGACGCCGTGCGTCCCGGCCCTGTCGAGCGCCTGCTCGATCGCCCGTACCTGGCGGTTGTACGGGGCGACCACCAGGATGTCGGGGCCACGCAGGACGCGCTCGCCGTCGAGGTCGACGAAGCGCCGGCCGAGGATGGTCTCGATCAGGCCGGCGACCGCGTCCTTCTCCGGGTCCGAACGGGTGGTGTTGCCGTAGTGGAGCACGTCGCGCAGGTAGAGGCCGGCGTCGATGCCGTCGAGGTGACGGCCGGCGGTCACCGGGTGGGCGTGCAGCCGTCCCCGGTAGGCGAGCGCCGAGACCGGTTCGCACACGGCCGGGTGCATACGCCTGGTCAGATCGAGGAAGTACCCGAACGCGCCGGGGATGACGTCATTCGTGCCGAGCAGGTGGGAGAGGGCGGAGGCGTCCGCGCCGTCCGGGTGGATCCCGGCGACGACCTGGGGGAGCTGCTGCGGGTCACCGAGCAGTACGAGGTTGCGGGCGGCACCGGCGACGGCCAGGGTGTCGGCGAGCGCGAACTGGCCCGCCTCATCGATGATCAGCACGTCGAACGGCTCCGCGCGCAGCGCGGGGTTCGCGAAAGCCCACGAGGTATCGCCCACCAGATGCCCGTCCGGGTGCGCGGCGCGCCAGGAGACCAACGCGCGGAGGTCACGGGGGCAGTCCCACGGTGCCAGCGGGCTGGGCTTCTGCCCGGAGCGCAGCTTCTTGGCCGCGGGTATCCCGGTGGCGGGAGGGCGGCTCGCCGCCGGGATGTTGCCGGTCGCCGCCAGCATGGCGTTCTCGATCGCCTTGTGGCTGGTCGAGCACACCCCGACCGTGCGGCCCTGGCCGACCAGATGGCGGATCAACCGTCCGGCCAGGTAGGTCTTGCCGGCTCCGGGCGGCCCCTGCACGGCCAGGTAGGACCCGGCGAGTAGGTCGACGGCGGCGAGCACGGTGGCAATCAGATCATTTCCGTGCTCGGCCGGGTCGGGCAGGCCGACCCGGCCGAGCAGACGTGGCGGGTGCCGGCGAAGCAGATCCATGGCCGGGCCTTCGGGCAGCGCGGGCCCGGCCAGGACGGTGCGGGCGAGCTCCGCGATCGCGGCCGGTTTCGGTTCGGGACGCACCGGCGCGCCAGGCAGCACGGCGACCGGCAGTTCGGCAGCTGCCCCGGCGCTGCCGTCCCCGTCGAGACCCACCTCGCCGGGCCTGGCGGTCTCGTGGATGAGCAGCTGGTCGGGGCCCGCGCGCTTGATGCTGCCATCACGGGTGGTGCCGTCGGCCCCACCAGCCCCCGGGTAGAGCAGACGGATCCGGTCGCCGTCGGAGTACGGATGGGTGCCCTCAGCGTCGAGTGCGGCCAGCAGGTCACGCCGGGTTCGTTTCCCTCGCCCGGCCGGGACGGCCCAGTCCTCGACGATGGTCCAGCCCAGGGGGACGGCGCAGTTGTCGTTCGCCTCCAGCGCCGCTCGGTCGGCGGTGAGCCAGGCGAAGAACTCCCACCACGCCGGCTTGTTCTCGCGGCGGTGGTACCCGACGGCGGCGGCCAGCAGCGCCCGCGCCCGCTCGTCGTCGGTCCAGACCGCCGGATCGTCCGGCAGCTTCGCGGTCAGCGCGTCCACTGTCGCGTCCACTGTCGCGTCGGGCCCGTCGCCGTGGTCCGCCGACGGGTGGTATGCCGGCGCGCCCGCTATGCCCTGCGCCGCGCGCAGGTCCAGCAGCCAGCGATGCAGCCGGTGGGTGGATACGCAGTCGACCCGGTTGTACTCGGCGATCTCGCCGAGGAGGCGGTCGGCCGCGGCACGGTCGGAGTTTGCGAGGTGGGCCAGAACGTTCTCGTAGGCGACGATGCTGTCGATCGCGGTCTTGACCTCCGTCCCCCGGGCGCCGGCCAGGTACAGCGGTTCCAGATACTTGATCGAATATGAGCGTTGGGAGATCTTCAGGCTGCGCCGGACAACCGTGTAGAGGTCGACGAGCCTGTGCCCGGCAAGCAGGTCGTCGACCTGCCGCTCGCGGGTGCCGTGGCGGGCGGCCAGCCGTTTCAGGGCGTTCGGCTCATACGGGGCGTAGTGGTAGATGTGCGCCTGCGGATGGTCGGCGAGCCGCGCGGCCGCCCAGTCGACAAACCGCTCGAAAGCGCGCTTCTCCGCTGGCCGGTCATGTGCCCAGAACGGATGGAAGAGCTCCTGGGCGCCGTCCCCGGTACCGGTCGGGGTCACGGCCCCGAACAGGTACTCCAGACCAGTGTTGCCCAGCGCGTATGGGTCGCCCTCCATGTCGAAGTAGATGTCACCGGGGTCCTGGGCGGGCAGGGAGGCGAGCCCGTCCGGGGCGACCACCCGGACGGTCACGGTCCCGGTCCGGTCGTCATCGGTGCGGGTGGCATCCTGGATGGCCTGTAGCTCCGCCTGGAGCCGTAGCCCGGCGAAGGTCGCCGCGGCCATCGACGGCGGGCGCTGGTCGTCACCGGCCGCGGCGAGCTGTTCGAGCGTGCTGATCCCGCCGGCCCGCAGCTTGCGTCGCTGATCGGTGCGCAGGCCGGCGACCAGCGACAGGTCACGGGCAGCCTCCCGCCCTTTCTCGCAGTGGCCGGCGAACGCGCAGGTCTCACATGCGGGCCGGGGATCAGCCCAGGAGGGCGTCGGGATCGCGGGTTCGGTCGCGAGCCGCGAGGCCAGCCGGGTCCGGGCATGGCTGATCAGGGGCGCGATATCGTCAGCCCGCAGCGACTCCAGCCGGCCGTCGCCGAGTAGCAGATGGATGTGGCGCGCGACGTCTACGCCGATCGTCGGCAGCGCCTGGGCATAGGCGGTGAGCTGCAGCACCGCGGTAGGACGGGCGTGGCGGGCGAGTTTGGCGTCGTACGGCTCGTAGCGTCCGTTTGCCGGGGCGCCGGTGTGGGCGCCGGTGAGCGGGTCGAGGTGCGTGGCGATCAGGAAGTCGGGCCGGCCCTGGAAGGAACCGTCGAAAAGGACACCCTGGTAGATGACGGCGACGCCGGCGGCGACGGCGTCGCGGGTCTGATCCCTCGCCGCGGCCAGCGCGGTCAGGGTGTTGTCAGGCCGTTCGATCACCCGGACGCCATCCGCGCCGAAGATGTGGACGAGCCGCTCCAGCCAGCGCCGTTCGTGGGCGTCACCGTGGCGTACCAGCAGGTCGTCCGCTTCGGACGTGGTGACCTCCGCGCCGGTGCCGTCGAGGCGCACGCCGGCCGCGCGGGCATGGGACAGCGCTAGCCGGTGCCCGCACTCGAGCGTGTCGACGACATCACCGGCGGACACGACCCATCGGGCATCTCCGCCGGCGGTGTCGTCGAGTCGCTGCATGCCATCCCCCGGATAGTCGCTTCGTGACGATCCGGGGACCCCTGGCTCGAGGGCCGGCCGCCGCGGCGGGCTGGTCAGTCCGCCGCGTGCGAACCGACCCGGACAAGCTTCGCAGGGTGCGTGTGATCTTCACGTCATGGGCTCGGTCTGGCTGGGCCCGGTCTGGCTGGGCTCAGTCTGGCTGGATGCTCATCCTGGCTGGGTGCCATACCGGGTGGCGGCGTTCCTGACCAGTTGCAGTGAGCCCGGATCGGCGCTCAGCTGTTTGCTGTCCATGAAACTGAACCCGAACAGGCCCGCGGCGGTAATCTGCCGTACGTAGTCGTCGGTGAAAATCGTCCGCAGATCGTCATGCCAGGTGGCGGTCGAGCCGTCGTCGGGTTTGTAGTGCGCGACCATGACCGGGCCATACCCACCGAGGATCTGCGTCATCCTGCGGATATCGTCGACATTGCTTTTTGAGTCCATCGCCTGGAAGCTCTGGAAGTCCGACTGACGCAGCACGTCGTCGAAGTGCCCGATCAGCGATTTTCCGCCGCCTTTTGCCGGGTCGTCCCAGCGGGCCTGCCAGCCACCCCAGCCGAGCGAGACCCTCGCGTTTGGCGCCATGGAGTGGAAGATGCCCATTGCCGCGGTGTACTGGTCCTTCAGCTTCAGGTAGTAGTTGGTCACCTCGGGCGTGGCCGCCCAGGTGTTGGCCTGGCACGGATAGGTCTGTAGCTCGGTGAAGAGCGTGACGTAGAGGGGCGCTCCGTCCGCCGGGCCAGCGAATATCTGCGCGAGCCGTCTGGTGTCACCCAGGAACGATGATGACAGTGGGTAGTCGCGACCACACGCTGGGCCGTACTTGGTCTGGACCGTCGCGACCTGACCGGCCCCGCCGAGCCACACCACGAGGTGGATCGCCCGTCGTTTGGCGTAAACCTGTGGAATGAGGTCCTTCGCCCAGTTAGTCATGAAACCGAAGTCGTTCGGGCTGTTGTACCAGGTTGTGAACATCCCCAGCTGGTTGGCGACGGGCGATGTCGAGTCGCTGTCGAGGGAGGGGCCAAGGCCGAACACGAGCTTTCCGGTCTGGCCGAATACGGCCGGTCGGGGTGATATACGATTGGCGGTGCCCGTCACATTTCCCACCGCCCGCGTCTGGCCGGTTATATCCGGTAGTGACCAGGCGAGGAGGCCGGCGAGTGTCGCGAGAAACACAAAAGACGCTTCAAGTGGGCGAAACGACTTCAATACGAACAAGGCGGGCTTCTCCGCGGTTTCTCCCGAAGTGTGCCCCCGGACGGGGGTAGCGTACATGCTGCCATCCGGCCGACAGGGCCATCCTGGAGA